>JAGQWW010000328.1 GCA_020436955.1 Saprospiraceae bacterium
GTTCCAATGATTGGGTCTCCACCTATACCGATACAAGTAGACTGACCAATGCCAGCTTTTGTAACCTGGTCTACAGCTTCGTAGGTCAAGGTACCTGAACGACTCACGATCCCGATTCTACCTGGATTGTGAATAAAACCAGGCATGATTCCACATTTTGCTGCACCAGGAGTAATTACACCCGGACAGTTAGGTCCAATGAGGCGACAATCGAAGTCTTTAAGGTAATGTTTCACCTTTACCATTTCCTGAACAGGAATTCCTTCAGTAATACAAACGATAACTTTGATACCTGCCTCAGCAGCTTCCATAATTGCATCCGGCGCAAATGCAGGTGGAACGAAAATCACGGAAGTATCGGCTCCCGCCTGTTTTACTGCATCATCTACAGAGTTGAATACAGGTTTATCCAGGTGCATTTGACCACCTTTGCCCGGAGTAACGCCTCCTACAACATTGGTTCCGTATTCAATCATCTGGCCCGCATGGAAGGTTCCTTCTTTTCCGGTAAAACCCTGCACGATGACTTTGGAGTGCTTGTCTACAAGTACTGACATTATATTTTGTATTTAATGGGTATAAAAAAGCATTTTAGGAGGCGCAAAGTTTTTAAAAGATCGGCTGGTAACAAAACTTCACACCAATAATTTTCATCGGAAACAAATTTTTTTTCACATGACTTTTTAGTTCAATAAGTAATCAGAGTGAAAAAATTATCTTTGCCGCCATGAATGAGAAAATAGTTATTTTGGATTTTGGTTCGCAATATACTCAACTAATTGCCAGAAGAGTCCGCGAACTCAATATTTATTGTGAAATTCAACCATATAATACTCCGGTTGACTTTTCTCCTGAAGTGAAAGCCGTGATATTATCAGGCAGTCCCTTTTCTGTAAAGGATGAAAATGCACTTCGACTTGATCTCAATGAAATAACCGGAAAAGTTCCTGTTTTGGGAATTTGCTACGGAGCCCAGTTGATGGCTGATTTTTATGGAGGGGAGGTAATGCGTTCCAATAAAAGGGAATACGGAAAAGCTTCCCTAAGCCGCCATTACAAATCGGATCCTTTCCTGGCTGGCGTAGCTCAAAGTTCTCAGGTTTGGATGTCTCATGGAGATACCATCGCTCATATTCCCGATAATTTTGAATTACTAGCCGGAACAGATAGCATCGATGTAGCAGCTTTCAAATCGAAAAGTGGCTTTGATCAGCCTGTTTATTGTATACAATTCCATCCGGAAGTAACCCATAGTTTAGATGGTTTAAAAATCCTGAAAAACTTCTGTGTAGATATCGCAGGATGTAATCAGGATTGGACGCCGGCTTCTTTTGTAGAACATACCATTGAAGAATTGAGGGAAAAAGTAGGAGACGAACATGTTTTACTTGGTCTTTCAGGTGGGGTTGACTCAACTGTGGCAGCTGGTCTTTTGCATCAGGCTATCGGTAAGAATTTAATTTGTGTTTTTGTAGATAATGGATTGCTTCGCAAGGACGAATTTGAAGAAGTGCTGGATTCTTACAAAGGAATGGGTTTGAATGTAGTTGGGGTAGATGCTAAAAATGAATTTTATGAGGCCCTAAAAGGAGAATCCAATCCTGAAGGCAAAAGAAAAATCATAGGAAGAGTATTCATTGAAGTTTTCGATAAAGCAGCTCATGATCTTCCGGATGTTGCCTGGTTAGGTCAGGGAACGATCTACCCTGATGTTATTGAGTCGGTTTCTGTGCACGGGCCGTCTGTAACCATCAAATCACACCATAATGTAGGTGGATTACCTGAAAAATTGAATCTTAAAATAGTAGAGCCTTTGCGCATGCTATTTAAAGATGAGGTTAGAAAAGTAGGTAAAGAACTGGGTATCCCAACCAATATCCTTAACCGTCATCCTTTCCCGGGACCTGGTCTGGGTATTCGTATATTAGGAGATATTACCCCTGAAAAGGTTAGATTGTTGCAAGAAGCAGATGCAGTTTACATTGGTGCTTTGAAAAAGTCAGGCTTGTACAATGAAGTTTGGCAGGCTGCAACCATCCTTCTTCCTGTTCAATCAGTGGGAGTTATGGGTGATGAAAGAACCTATGAACTTACAGCGGTGTTGAGAGCAGTAAATTCAGTTGATGGGATGACTGCAGAATGGAGCAGGTTGCCTCATGATTTCCTGGCGCAGGTTTCCAGCGACATTATCAATAATGTGAAGGGCATCAATCGCGTTGTGTATGATATCAGTACAAAACCTCCTGCCACCATTGAGTGGGAGTAGAATTAGACCTTTTTTAACAAAAGTTACCCTGTTTCCTAAAATTGTTGCAACGCACCGTTTCATATGAGAAACTATTCAGACTTGGGGGAAAAAGGGGTTAACGATGGGTACATCTTTTTCAAATAAACGAAACATCATTGGATCAACAATTATCGTTCTTGTTTTGGGTTTTGGTCTATCCTACATGAATTGTGGACAAACCATTTCACAAAATGAAAGTGAGACGGAAGCGAATCTACTCAAAGGTCAAGACAAAGTAGATCAAACCAGAACTGAATCAGATTCTGCTGCCTTTGTTCCCTTGTCTGTCGGCATGACACATCCTGATGTTCTTCTTCTTGAACAATTTTTGGTTGAACACAAATATCTTCGTACGAAACCTGACATGGTTTTTGATCGTGATACGATGGAAGCTGTACAATATCTTCAAAAAGATCTTGGCTTTGAACCTACAGGTTCTATAGATCAAAACTGGAAACCTACAAACCCTAAAGTAGAGCAGGGTCTACCAAAAAGCCCTCTTGCCTGTGATGCGGATTTTAATCAAGATGGTGTGATTAATGTTTTGGATTTTTTAATTTTACTTCAAGGCTATTTTACACAAAACCTAAATGTAGATCTTGATCAAAATCAAGTTGTCGACATTGTTGATGTCTACATTTTTATTTTACTTTTTGGTCAAGAACCAGAGTGTGCGTGTAACTGGCAACAAGAAGCCTACATCAAAGCACCAAATGCTGAGTTTTCTGACATGTTTGGCGTTTCGCTTTCACTTCATCAAAACACACTTGTTGTAGGTGCCAAAGACGAAGATTCAAATCAAACATTTGTCACAAACGGAGCAGGTGCAAGCAGTAACAATAGTATGCAAGCATCGGGTGCAGCATATGTGTTTGTTCGAAATGGTAACACGTGGACCAATGAAGCATATCTTAAAGCATCCAACGCAAATGCTGTTGATTTGTTTGGCGATGCAGTAGCCATTGATGGCGACACGATTGTTGTTGGTGCGCTTGGAGAAGATAGCAATAGCACTTCCATTATTAACGGGTCTTCATCAAGTCCTGATAACAGCGCACAGGGCGCGGGTGCTGTTTACGTCTTTAAACGAAACGGTAATACATGGGCACAAGAAGCGTATCTAAAAGCAGCCAATGCAAATGGAAATGATATGTTTGGATGGAGTGTTTCTATTCATCAAGACACCATCGCAGTGGGCGCTCCCGGTGAAGACAGTTCGCAAACAGCAATCACCAATGGACAAACCGCAAGTACAGACAATAGCAAAGGAGATGCTGGGGCTGTTTATATCTTTAAACGAAATGGTACGATATGGACGCAAGAAGCGTACATCAAAGCTTCAAACGCAAATATTCAAGATCATTTTGGACATAGCGTGTCTGTCCATGGAGATACACTTGTTGTAACCCAGCCGGGTGACGATAATCCGCAACCCGGAATTATGAACGGTCAAACTTCACTAGACCCAAACGCTTCTGACAATGAGGGTGCGGTTTTTGTATACAAACGAAACGGCACTACATGGACGCAAGAATCGTATATCAAAGCATCCAACCCAAGTTCTTTTGATTATCTGG
>JAGQWW010000032.1 GCA_020436955.1 Saprospiraceae bacterium
ACTGAAAAAAGAGAGCAAAAAAGATTGAAGCGTGTGTGAATAGGAAGGCTTGAATAATCAAAAAAGGGTACGGTGGTGGACCGTACCCTTTTTTGATTATTTATTAACCAGTATTTTCTTACTGATAGCTTTTTCACCATCTTTTAATTTCACAATATACCAACCCGCAGGCCATTGTGATACATCAAGTGGCTGCAAGTCACTTTGGCTGTGAACCTGTTTACCGAGATTGTTGGTAATGGTTATGTCAACATTACTCAACTTGTCATATTTAAATTGAAGGTGGTTTATTACCGGATTAGGAAAGCATTCAAATGCATTTTGAGCAATCAAATCTTCAGCGGATGTAGTTAATGAAACTTCTGGTCCAAAAGTTACATTTGGAAAACCAGCCGGAGTAGCTCTTACACCTACATATTCTAATTCAACAGAAGTACCAAAAGAGGAGAAATACGGTCTAATTACATCGAACTCCATATCCAGCACCACCAAATTACTGGTATTAATTTGTCCATTGGTATGATTTTCAAATCGGTCCATGATCAAGGACTTCTGCGGGTCTATTGTGGCAGAAAGTGCCATGATATTACCATAACCTCTTTCCACTTCAATCTTAGGATAAAGGTCGCCTGTAAAAAAGCCGCCATCAACCGTATCGCGCAATTTAACATAGATGTCCATGGTGTCGTTAGATTGAGAACCGGACTGGTATCTGAATCCAACCCGATCGATATCAGCAGTGTCACAGATACCATACACCTGATTATTGTTAGATGGGGCAGCAAAATCAAAGGTAAAAGGACCCTTGAAAGCAACTTTAGGAGTGATGTACTGGAAAATACCACCGGTTCCGGCATCTCCTACAAAATGCATTTTCCCATCTGATTCGTCCCATCTGGAATAAGCACCAACATTTTCCCAGACGTCTCTGTCTACAACGCCGTCTTCAAAATCGTCAAAAAATAAAAATACAGCAGAGCCATCTATAGCTGAGCTCACATTGGAACGACTACCGTAATAAAGCTGCAAAACCATTCCTGACTGTGCCAGATCGGGTAAGGCGACATACAAAACATTGTTATGCCTATTACCACAATCCTGGATAAAGAAGGGTAATGGATTACAATTTTCATCAACTACTCTTAGGTCGGCCCCTGTCATTTGTAGCTTCTCCTGATCCACCAATGCTTTGGTATCAAAGGGAATGGAAATGGTGTGTGCCGGGATCGTTCCCTGTCCCGTTTGGGGTTGCAGGGTGATAGTCCTGTAAAATTGAAATTCTGTAAAGCAATCCTGCGCATGGAGGAATTGCATGCTTAGCAATAAGCAAATGGGGATGTAAAATTGTTTCATGTTCATGAGATTAATGGAAGCATAAGTTACAGTTAAATTCAAACCATTGCCGTGAAAATGCTTTATATAATTGATTTTTATGCTTAAATATACGTCAATGGTGCATGAATAACCCTGTCACAAATGGAAATTATTCTTTACATTATTAAAGAAAATAATATGCCAAGTCCTTGATTCAAGGTGGTTTATAAGATGTTCCATTGAATGAAACCGGAAAAGAAGGGTGGTGTTCAGGGGAGAAGCGGAGATGTTAGATTGAACAAGATTTGTATTTTCTGGTGATAGATCCTGATGAACTAATAGAAATTAAAAACCCATCACCACACTGATTTTATCTTTTTACAAACTTTTACTATTTCACTAAATTCTTGGTCAGTCATTTTAAATTTAGCATCCCCAAACTGGAAATAAAACAAAAGGCGACCACCTATTTTTTCATTATACTCTCCACCAAAAAGTAGATTTTCAAGAGTATACGTCACAACTAAATTATTCTTACTTTTTCCAAATGTTGATTTCTTTTTGACGAAAGTATACACTCCTTCAAGTCCACTGTAAAGCTTTTCAAAGTCTTTTTTCGTCAATATTGCTGATCCTTCTTCTTTATTAATTCTTGTAGTCATTTGAGATCCAGAATTAAAGCCTAAAGCGCTGCCAATTGAGAATATTGAATACCCTGTTGTATAACTTTCAATTTCTGATTTACTGTTGAAGATTTTGATCATAACATACTTCGCGGTATCAACCCCATTCAATTCATAAGATTTGATTAAATCTATCGATAGATAAGAAACTTCACTTCCAAAAAATGGAGTAATCGTTTTGCTAAAATTAATCTCCGACTCAGAAACGACTTGGGAAAAGGATAGTAAAGGCAATAAGAAAAGGCTGATAAAAAAAACTGATTTAATTTTCATGATAAAGGAGTTTTAATTGTGTTTTTGGTTTTGAAAAACTTACATACCAAAGATTACATTATTAGAGAAAATAATATGCCAAGTCCTTGATTCAGGGTGATTTATAAAATGTTCCATTGAATGAAACCGGAAAAGAAGGGTGGTGTTCAGGGGAGAAGCGGAGAATTTAAATGGCTAACTACTTGTGTAATTGAGGGTCTGATGCTGTGTAACTGACGGTTTTAATCATCAGTTACACAGCATCAGACTATATCCAAAAAACAGAAGCCCCGATAGTCAACCGACTATCGAGGCTTTGTACCCGGAGCGGGACTTGAACCCGCACGGGCATTACAGCCCACAGGATTTTAAGTCCGGCGTGTCTACCAATTCCACCATCCGGGCGGGGATTTGTGGCGGCAAATATAAAGTAAATTTGGATTTAGCAAACGGGCAAACGGAGAAGTTAAAATGATTATTTTAAATAAATTAAAGAAAATTTATATTAAAAAATGTCACATATAAATGCGGTTGCTTTTTTCATATTACATGTTACAATAATATCTGTTAACCGTTTTCTACCCCAATTCGACCGTTTCCTAAATCAATCCCACCAGTTCGGAATAACGCCACTTTTGAAAGGATTTAAGGCTTAGGTTTGCCTATGTAATTAGTCAGTCACACAAAAAAATAACGAGTGAAACATATTTTTAAAAATCACATATATTTGTTAGCGACTGATTAAAAAGTGTTATTAAATCCCAAATCCAGAACATATTACAAATTTTTACAAATCACACTATGAAGCTTTTTATCATTTTGTCCATCGCCCTGGTAATTGTATCTTTTATTTCAACCATCGGAGCAAGTCCGGTAACCGAAACTACCCTGGATAACAAGAATGGCATGGAAAAAGGTTCTTAGCGAACTGGTCTTGACTCACTACAAACAATCCCCTGAACAAACCCAAAAAGCCAAAAAATACAATGCATTCACTACCCCGGATGCATGATGAATACGGACTTTAGATACAGGACCGTTGGTCCTGCCGGATTGTTGAGGGACAGTCCGGCTTTTAAAAAGTCCCGTTGCAAACCAATTGCAACGGGACTTTCTATTTTATCGGTTGAGCCACCAACCGAGCCAGGCTCCGACCAGTCCCCATTGCCCCACCGCATCAATCAGGTAGGGAATGCTCGGTCCTTCAAACCATATGGTGTTTAAGTAGGGTATAGTAAGATAACCGATGAATCCTACACATAACGAACTCAGAAAGATAGCACTGAACCCGGGTGAAGGAATTTTCAAAAAGATCCAAATAAGTAGGTAAACAGCTAACAGGTCTATCACAAGCCCTCTAATTAAATTAGTCCCCATATCTGTGTCAAATGAAGCTCTATAGGATACTAATGCCCATGGTTGTCCGGTTGCCTCATTTACCAGGGCCTCCATCTCTGCTTCACCGGATCCAGGTGGAACTGTAGGTAAGAAATAATCTCCCGGTTCAAGGTTTTCACTTAAGCATTCCAGGATAATGTCCTGATTTTCCGTGTACTGTTGTTCACTTGCATGAAAGTTAATGGCTCCCCAACTAATAAACTGCCAAATAAAAATGATAAAGCCACCTACAATGGTGCCGATTAATGCCTTTTTCATAGGGTAAATGGTTTTGGTGATAAATGAATCTCTTTTAAAATTAATATTATTTTCCCCCTACTCGATAATTTTTGCAACATTATATCATGAGAATAGGCTATTACTCCTATTAAAAATTCATGAAAAGGTCTTTTTGAAAAATGACTGATTGAAACACCTAAATTATTTCTATTTTCAGCCCCTAAACCACTTTAATACAAGTAAAATGAATGATAATAAGTCCAAGCTGTTTTTTTGGTCCTTTGTAGTTTCCGTTGCAGGTTTCCTGTTTGGTTTTGATACGGCCGTGATTTCCGGAGCTGATCAGCCTATTCAGGATTTGTGGCAAACAAGTGCCTTGTTCCATGGTACGTTCATTATGTCTATGGCACTTTGGGGTACCGTGATTGGTGCTTTGTTTGGCGGAGTGATAGCGGATAAATTCGGGCGCAAAAAATCTTTGATTTGGATTGGAGTTTTATACCTGGTTTCTGCACTTGGCTCCGCCATGGCTGATGGTCCATATATCTTTTCAGTTATGCGGTTTATCGGTGGTTTAGGGGTAGGAGCATCTTCTATTGCAGCTCCGGCTTACATTGCTGAAATTTCTACTCCTGACAGAAGAGGAAAATTGGTTGCGCTTTACCAATTCAATATTGTGTTGGGTATTCTCATCGCCTTTTTGTCCAACTATTTTCTGGGCGGCACGGGCCCCAATTCATGGAGATGGATGTTAGGGGTGGAAGCTATTCCTGCCTTTGTGTACCTGGTACTGATTTTCAGAGTACCAAGAAGTCCGAGATGGTTGATTTCACATAGAAATGAACTGGAAGAGGCCAGAGACATTCTCGCACGCCTGGGTCATGAGGATCCTGATCACGAAGTACAAGCCATCATCGAGGCAGATAAATTGAGTGATAACAAACCCCTGTTTTCCGGGAAATACAATATCCCTTTGTTGCTTGCTTTTTTATTGGCCTTTTTCAACCAGGTATCAGGTATCAATTTCGTGATCTACTATGCACCGCGCATTTTTGAAGCAGCCGGGTTGGGGGCAGAAACAGCTTTGCTTTCCACGACCGGTATTGGTTTGGTCAACCTGCTCTTTACTTTTGTTGGATTGGCGCTGATCGATAAATTGGGTCGAAAACAACTCATTATTTATGGCTCCATTGGATACATCGTTTCACTAGTAGTAGTTACCTACAGTTTCTACGCTGGAATTGGAGGCGCTTTAACCGTAGCATTCATCTTTCTCTTCATCGCTTCCCATGCAGCAGGACAAGGAGCTGTTATTTGGGTGTTTATTTCTGAAATTTTCCCGAATGACGTTCGTGGAAAAGGCCAGTCATTTGGTTGTGGAACGCATTGGGTTTTTGCCGCATTGATTACCCTGGTAACCTTGTTTTTCATGGACCAATTTGGAAACAATCCCTGGCCATTATTTGCATTCTTTGCAGCTATGATGGTTTTACAATTGCTATTTGCACTGTTTATGATGCCCGAAACCAAGGGTGTTTCTTTAGAAGATCTGGAAAAACAGTTGCTGAAGAAGTCCTGATTTTTGGATAGTATAAAACAGACATCCTGGAAGGATGTTATGTAAGGTATGGAAGATAAAAATTGGATTGGGGCAAATATCTGGTATGTCATAGGTGCCATGGCACTTGGATTTTTTATGATTCGTTTTGTCCCTGTAGGCCGGTTTTTATTGATAGCATTGTTGGTACTGGTTCCGATAGCCGGATTAATGTATTTTATTTTTCAAAGGTTCTCTGGTAATACATCCAATACAAAAGGACAGGAACAAACGGCACTATCAGACAGGATTAAACAATGTAATACCTCGATAGAACAGTTAAATAAAGAGCTAAAAGCCATAGACAATAGTTTGGAGGAACTTGAAAAGGAGTTGCTTCAAACCGCCGACCTTCCAAAGGCAACCGTTGCAAAGACTCAAGCTTTAATTACTTCTTTCAAAGAAGAAAAAGAACTTCGTCTGGCTAAAATTCGATTTTATGTCGCTTGCCGTGAAAAGTTGGAGATGTTGCATAGAAATCATACCCTTACACGGTCCCTTCAATCTAAAATGGAACAATTGAAGCAGCTCAAGGAAAGTCACTACGAAGAGTTGGCTGAGATGGAATCCCTTCGATCTGATGTTAATTACCAGCAAGGTTTTTTCGAATCTTTTGATCAACTATCCCTGAGAGTTTTAAATACAGAATCTATAAGGGATACCGAACTTTTACATAAGGAACTTGAAAAGATGGTCGATGAGATTTAACCTTTCCATTTACTTCCTGGTCCTTTTTTTTATCAGTGTTCTGGTAGCCTGTAATACGCCTGAAGATCCGCTCCAAATCGTTTTCCTGGGCCATCCGTACGACTGGCAATCAGAAGGGCAGCGGATTGATCCAAGGTTGGAAAAAATGCCCTTTGATACTTTTGATCAAATCTGGTTGGGGGGTGATGTTTGCGGAAGGTTGACTCAAAAGGACGAAACTTTATTGTATCTGGATTCCCTTTTTTCTTTTAAAAATGGAAATGTACACTGGGCATGGGGCAACCACGATTTAGTGTACGGAAGGCAGGATTATCTGGAGAAAATTACGGGAAAACCGGGGTTTTATTTCACCAGAAA
This sequence comes from Saprospiraceae bacterium, assembly GCA_020436955.1. Lineage (GTDB taxonomy): Bacteria > Bacteroidota > Bacteroidia > Chitinophagales > Saprospiraceae > JAGQWW01. The sequence goes on from JAGQWW010000032.1 coordinate 6,529, forward strand.
GGGTAGCCTTGGCATAATGGTTCTCAATACTAATCTCTTTTATTTCCCTGGTGGAAATATTCCACCGGAGCGCTGTATAGCCAAGGACCAACAACTCGAAATGATACAATCAGTGACAGATACGGTCACCGGACTTTCGCATCTGGTCGTACTTCATCACCATTGCCTTTTATCTGACACACTTTCAGGCTTTACCATCCATCCCGATTCAATCTTTAATGAAGCACATCCTGAGTATTGGGTGAGCTGCAAAGAGAAGGGAACTTTCACCCATATTTTTTATCCCCATTTTAAAAAAATGCAGGAAAGTGGGGTAGAAGTAGTCTTTATCGGAGGCGATGTAGGGATGCATGCTAAGGAATTTGCCTACAAAAATCCGGATGGGATTTGGTTTTTAGGTTCGGGTATCAACAATACGGTGGACAAACGTTATTTGCCCAAATATGTCTGGACCACCGCTCCTGATAAAATTTTACTGCTTACCTATCATCCGGATTCCAAAGTGTTAGATTGGACCTTTCATCCGCTTGGCGGCGATTAATTTTCCATTGGCAAAATAAATTCCATTTCCAGTTTTACCGGTTGATGATCGCTGTATTCAAAATGTAGTTGATCAGCTTTTACTTCCTTTATTTTTAAGTTGGGCGACAATAAGTAAAAATCAATTAGTGTCTCAAAAGTAACCCCTGGTTCATACACTTCTCTTATTTTCCTGTTAGTGGGCGTCGAAGGGTCGAAAGCAAAGGTCCAATCCTCTGGTAAATAGTCTTCCTTCACGCTGATTTGGGTGTATCCTTGTGTTTTGCCCGGCATGAAACTATCAAAGGGAAATCCAGGAGGACATTGATTCCAGTCTCCCCCGACCACTACAAAGTTGCCTTCATCGTAAAATGATAGCATCATTTCTTTCAAAAAAGCCATTTGTTGTGCTTTCAATTCCCCGGTTTTGTCATAGGCTGAGTTGTGTACATTGAGTACGATTAAGTCTCCACCAAAAGCGGTTTTAAATTTTTGTGCCAACACACAGCGGTCCAATTGAAAAATCCTGGTAGGCCAGCCAAAAGACCCGGGGAGTTGTACTCTTTCTGAAAAATAAGGCTGGAATTTTGAATAGGATGCAAGTCCACTTAAAACCTGCCCATAGGCATGCCATGGTTCAAAAACAGGAATTGGAACATAATCTGCCTTGTAATTTGGAGCGAAATAAGCTGCATAACCCGGGAGTTGTTCGCCACAAATTTTAAATGTATTGATATAATAGCTTCTTTTACTCTCATAATCGACCTCTTGCAACAGGACAAAATCGGTCCGATTGCTGGCTACCCAATTCCGAATTCCTTCGACATTCTTTTCGGTGATTTCTTTTTCAGGTCTGACCATTTTTCCATCTGAAAGGTAGATGTTCCCATGGTCAAAAAAGAAGTTGGATTCTTTTCCCAGTCCTGCATACCCCAAATTCCAGATTGAAAAACTGAGACTTGAATCAGTTATGATGGATAGGTTGGATTGTTGCTCAGGCTGTAAGGTTTCAGCCCCTACTGGTTGATAATCAGTAGCAGTGCCGTATCCCAACAAGATGCCGATATAAAGAAGTACCAACACCAGAATGATGACGAATATTCTTATTCCCTTCTTTAGCATATGCGTTAAGGTTGATTTCAGTCAATCGATTTCAATTCAAACAAGCTTATATTTGATAAAGTTAAGTTTTTTCCCAAACCAAGCAGCTAATCATGATGACAGAAGTGTTACACGAAACCAAAAGATTTCCAATCGGGAAATTTAAAATCAGACATGATTATTCCCCAAGTGAAATCGCTTCCAATATTCACGCAATCCGGACTTTTCCTGAGAAGTTGGAAGAATTTATTCCTACCCTGGACCCATCTTCCTTACTGTTGCCTTACCGGGAAGGTGGTTGGACCGGCAAACAAGTGGTGCACCATCTGGCTGATTCCCACATGAATGCGTACATTCGCATCAAATGGGCATTGACAGAAGACGTTCCAACGATTAAAACCTATTTTGAAAATCTTTGGGCAGAAACCCCTGAAGTTTCATCAGCAGACATTGGCGTCTCCATAGGACTATTGAAATTTTTGCACGATAAATGGTCCACACTTTTAGGTGCTCTGGATGAAAGGCAACTCAACCGTGCTGTTTTTCATCCTGAAATGAAAAAAGAAATCAATATCAGCCAGTTCATCGCATTGTATGCCTGGCATGGAGAACACCACCTGGGACATCTCCGTCTTTTAAAAGATTTGTAATATATGAGTGATTCCTTTACGCATCTGGATGCTGATGGTAAACCATCGATGGTAGATGTTGGACAAAAAAAAGTAACCCATCGTATTGCTAAAGCGAGGGCTGTAATGTATTTGGGGAAAGAAGTAATGGAAAAATTACAGGGAAGCGACTGGAATGCTCCAAAAGGTTCTGTCTTTCAAACGGCTGTCATCGCCGGAGTTATGGCAGCTAAAAAAACCGGTGATTTGATTCCTTTGTGTCATCCACTTGGCATGGACAATTGTCAGGTTGATATTCAAATAAAAGATGAAGATCATTTAGAGATTTATTGTACTGCCAGTGTCAATGCCAAGACTGGTATCGAAATGGAAGCCCTTACCGGTGCATCAGTGGCTGCTTTAACAGTATATGACATGTGCAAGGCCCTTTCTCACCATCTTATTATTAAGGAAATAAGATTGGTAGAAAAGACCGGCGGTAAAAAAGACTTTAAGCTGGAGGAATAAGCTTACTCATTTTTTAAGATGACTGCTTCCCAGGGTTGTAATCGTAGAGCATTTCCATCTGGAGTGGCCGACTCTGGATAATTTCCAAAGACTAATTTTTTGTTTTCCAAATGGCCGCTACCCAGGCTGGTTGCCAAATCACTAAAATTCATAGCGATTAACCATTCTTCCTTTCCAAGGGTTCTGGTATAAGCATAAATAGCCGGGTCAGAAGGAGCAATATCCTGGTAATCTCCATACACCAATATTTCATTTTCTCTTCTCAATCGAGTCATCTTACGAAAGAAATTGAGAATGGATTGTTCATCGTCTTCCTGGCTTTCTTTATTGATGTATGAATAATTTTCATTGATACCTATCCAAGGTTTTCCATCGGTAAACCCTGCATTTTCCCCCTTTGACCATTGAAAGGGAGTACGTGCATTGTCTCTGGAAGTGAAAGGCAGATAACTAACAAACTCAGCTTCATCTCCGCCGGCTTCCTTCCACTTATTGAGTCCATCGAAAACCTGCAGGTCATCGTATTGATTGATGTCTTGCCAATCGACATTGGTCATCCCTATTTCATCCCCAAAATAAATGTAGGGGGTAGCCCGCTGGGTCAACAGATACATATGGAGCAGCTTGGCACTTTCATTCCGGTATTGTTTGTCATTGCCCCATCTTGAAACCATTCTTGGAAAATCATGATTGCCCAGGAAAGCAGTATTCCAACCGCCTTTTTCAACAATGGCATCCCATCGGGCATTGATGGCTTTAAATTCAACCAGACTCCATTTTTTAGGTTTCACCCAGTTAAAAGGATCCCGATCAAGGTCCATATGTTCAAAATGATACAGCGTATGAATCTCTTCTCTGTCCTTGCCTATATACAGCAGGGCCTGTTCTGGTGAAATACCGGGTCCTTCACCAACAGAGGTACAATCGTATTTGCTAAAAACTTCTTCATGCATTTCGTGAAGGAACTCATGCAAGCGAGGGCCATTGGCATAAAAGTGTCCCAGATTACCATCAAAATTTTCCGGGGTTTGGTCCGGCCAATTAAGATTTTTAGAAAGGAAAGGAAGTACATCAATTCTGAAACCATCAATCCCTTTGTCCAACCAGAATTTCATGACATCATAGATCTCCCGGCGTACAGTAGGGTTTTCCCAGTTGAGGTCCGGTTGTTTTACAGAAAACAAATGGAGATAATATTCTCCTGTTTTATCATCGTATTCCCAGGTGCTTGGAGCAAAATAACTTACCCAATTCGTAGGCGCACTTCCATCCTCTCTGGGTGGTTTCCAGTAATAATAATCCCTGTAGGGATTGTCCTTGGATTTCCTTGATTCCTGAAACCATTTATGCTCATCGCTACTATGATTTGGAACGAGATCCAGTAATAATCTCAAACCTCGTGCTTTCATACCGGCCAACAACTCATCAAAGTCCTGCATGGTGCCAAAATCATCCATGATATCCCGGTAATCACTTACATCATAGCCATTATCATCGTTGGGAGATTTAAAAATAGGGTTGAGCCAAATCGTTTCCACTCCCAGACTTTTGATATAGTCCAGACGATTGATGATTCCTCTCAGATCACCAATGCCATCGCCATTACTATCCTGGAAGCTCCTTGGATAAATTTGATATACTATGGTTTCTTTCCACCAGGCTTTTTCGATTGACTGACTCATGTAAGTTATTTTTAGCAATGATAATAAAAGTAGGGTGGAATGTGCAGCAAAAAAAATGCTTGATCATTTTTCGGTAGCGTACAAGCTTCCTTGCATCTACATTTGTCCTATGAAAAAGGAATTGACATTTGATGAAAAATATGAAGCCATTCTGGAAAAGAATGCTGCTTATGAAGGACAGTTTTTTACTGCAGTAAAAACAACTGGGATTTTTTGTCGCCCTACCTGCAACGCCAGAAAACCAAAGGCAGAAAACGTTGAATTTTTCGATACCGTTGAAGAAGCACTTCGCTTTGGGTACCGTCCATGTAAGGTTTGCCATCCCACCCTCGAATCTTTTAGAATACCGCCAGCAATTAAAGCACTTTTAACAGCGATTAGAGATAATCCCTATGATAAAATCAAGGATTTTCACTTACGTGGAAAAGGAATGCAACCGGTAGCAGTGAGACGCTGGTTTCAAAAAAATTTCAATATGACCTTCCATGCCTACCAAAGGCAAATCCGCATCAATAATGCTTTTGAAAAACTCATGAAAGGTGCTTCTGTTACGGAAGCCGCCTTTGCTTCCGGCTATGAATCACTATCGGGGTTTAATGATGGATTTACAAAATTGTTTGGAGATCCGGCTTCGATTGCCAGGAAAGGAAAACAAGTAATCCATATTGAGCGGTTAGCAACGCCCCTGGGCCCCATGTTTGCTTGTGCCACTGAGAAAGGACTATGCATGCTGGAATTTACCAATCGAAAAATGTTAGAGACCGAATTCTCCCAATTACAACAAAAATTAAAAGCGGTAATTCTACCCGGAAAGAATCAATGGCTGGACCAAACAAGGAAAGAACTCAAGGAATATTTTGAAGGCAAAAGAACCACATTTGAGGTGCCATTGGATGCTCCCGGTACAGACTTTCAGCAAAAGATCTGGGCATTGCTGCAAAAAGTTCCATTTGGAGAAACGAGGTCTTATAGTGATTTGGCTGTAAAAGCGGGAAGCCCGACCAGTGTTCGAGCAGTAGCCGGTGCCAATGGAATGAATCGAATTTCCATTATTATTCCATGTCATCGGATTATAGGTAAAGATGGTGAACTTCGGGGTTACGGAGGCGGTTTGGAAAGAAAGCGATGGTTGTTACAATTTGAATCCAACATCGCCGAAAATCATTAACCCTTTAAACCATTTGTACAAAATGCTTTTAGTAAGAAATGCTGTATTAGTAGCCTTCTTTGGAATAATTTCTTCCATAGGAGCATTTGGGCAGGCTGGACCATCCCCAACCTTTGTTGGGAAATGGCAATGGCAAAACAGCACCATTGAAATTCCCGGCTCTGCAACGCCACAAATTTTTACACCTGCCAAGTTAGGTGTAGAAATGACGATGGAATTGAGACCAGACGATATGATGTACCTGTATCGAAATGGTGAATTGGTTTACAAAGGACAATTTGCCATTAACAAATCAGGTGCTGGGATTTTCATTTTTGCCTGGGACTCAGACCAGGTGGAAGGTGACCCAAAACCCGAAGTTGGTCCTATCGACATTACACAAAACGAATTAACACTTACTTCAGGTGTTGATGAAGGTGGTCTATTTCAACAATTTATCCGCGTGAAATAAATTACCTGAAAATCCTTTTCTTTGATATTCAATCTTGAATGTCCATGAAAAGGATTTTTTTATCTATCGCTTCCCTTTTTCTATTTTATCAATCCTATTCGCTCCTCACGAATTTGGACCAATTGACAATTGCTTCATTTTGGGGGAATCTTCTAATGGCCTGGGTATTGAATATGATAATAACCGGAGCATTTGCCTTCATGGTTTTTGCGTGGCCGGCTGCTAAATTATTGCCGGATGCCTATTACGAAATCTCCAATCCCTCGTCTTTAAAATCCATTTTCAAGCTCTTGGGTGGTGAAAGATTTCGAAAGTTTTTATTACTGACTTTTTGGAAAAATAAATCCCGTCAGAAGGAGTATTTCACAGGCAAGAAATCAGGTTTGCTGGGTCTGGATTTCCAGTCCAGACAATCTGAGTTTGGGCATCTCCTTCCCTTTGTTATATTATTGATTACGAGTGGATTATTAATATGGGAAAATCTTTATGTATTAGCATTTTTAACCTTGGTTTTCAATATAGCCGGCAACTTTTATCCCATCCTTTTACAACGCCACCATCGCATGAGAATTTCCTCCATTTTACAAAGGCAAAAAGGGTAGGGGTGTCTTTATTCTAGTTCAGTAATTTTGGTCTTTATCCAATTTAGTCCTACCACCCCTTCTTTCGTTGCCACATCCAATTCCTTCTTTAATTTATCGATAGCTTTGGTATCTCCGGGTAAAATTTTGGAAAGTTTCTTCGCAAATCGTAAAAAGTGATGATACCTCCGTTTCCTGTTACCATGAATGTCTTTATGGCGGTTGATAAAGGTTCTAAAACTTTCTATATGAAACATTAGAAGCTCGATCTCATCCAGTTCCAAATAGGCCCAGGTAAGGAAGGCTTTTGAATTTAGAGCATAGGTGATATCATCGTATTCTACATTCCGCAATTGCATTAAAACTTCTTCGTATCTTTTTTGGTAAAAATAAAGCTGACCAAGATTGAAGGTTACTGCATTTTCACGGTATTGAACTGGGATTTTTTCACCATAGTCACGAATGAAATCTTCGGTCCATTCATATTCCTGAAGGAATAATCCGTTTTGTACGATATTTTTAAAATCCCAAGGTGAAACCTGATCTAATTCAGAAAGAACAATATCCTTTTCTACCATTTCCTTGTACACTCTGAAAAGCTCATTATTGTATTCCTTTTTTCCTCGATTGATGTTTCTTATACAATAATTGATGGCACTGTAGTACAGTGTAATCGCTTCATTTTTAGGGAATTGGGTGCCAAACATGGTGAGTAATTCTTTCAATCGTGCATAATGTTTTTCATTTTCAGGTTCAAGTGTGGTCAGGCAGATTTGATAGTAAATATCGATTGCAGGAATTTGCTTTTTATTTTCATTTTTTATCCATGTGAAGATTTCTTCCATAAACTCAACCTGATAGTCATGCCTCACATATTGCTGTTGGGTTAAAACTGAAGAATAATACTTCAATTTCTCAGCTATGAAAAAAGCATCAAGGTTCCCAGAAATTTCATCTATGTTGCTTTTTGCTACCCTTTTGATTTCACTATCAAGGATTTCATATTCACTTTTTTCAATCTGGTAGGCAATTAGATGCTTATCTGAGTTGATATAAGGAAAGTTTTCAATTTGC
>JAGQWW010000329.1 GCA_020436955.1 Saprospiraceae bacterium
AATTCAACCTAGATTTAATATGGGCTATCATTTTTCCTAAAATTATTTCTTTCCGATGGATCCACAATATCCCAAAGCAGCAGGCTATTGCTGTCAATTCCAATTCAAATAGTAATGATCCGTTACCAGGGACAGTTGTGCCATACACAGAAAGCTGATAAGTCATTGCTCCGCTCATAAATATTATGCCTGCAATTGCTCCGAGCCATGCGATTGGAGGTATTAAAATCATGATGGCAGTAATGATTTCAGCTACATCTTTATTACCTCTACTAAAAAAAAATCTGCCGATTGAAAAGAAGATGTGTCTTTGGTTTGGGTTCGCTGTAAAATGAAGATAAAAGAACATCAGAAAGAGACCTGCAGTAAACAGCCGGAAAATAAAAGGAAAGATTTGGTCAGTTTTCATAACGGTGATTATAAAATTGACCGTAAAGTAAGGAATTATTCAGCCTGAGAAGGATCGTATTTGATGTTAAGATGGATCCAAATGGAGCGAGCCAAACGGAAAATGTAAACAAAAAACAAACCCAAGACGGCTAAAAGAGCAACAAAGGAAGCGATCAAGCCCACTTTGAAGACCCAGTGGATAATCATAACAAATCCAAGAGAAAAGAAGGCGGTAAAAATATAGCCTATGAACATTGCACCATAATAGAAGCCAGGTTCCGGCCAATAGTTTTGGTTACAATGGCTACAATATTTTGGCATATCAAAAGGCTTGTCAAATGCAAAGGAGGAAGTTTCAAAAAGGCTTCCGGTTTGACAACGTGGACAAGTGAGATTTAAAATGCTTTTAGCAACATTACCTTTTTTCGCCATGATAACTATGGTATTTGGTTTGAATTGACCGCAAAAGTAACAGAAATAGGAAAGGGAAAGTGTGACGAAAGTCACGAAATACGATAGCCGGAATACGGTAGCCGAATTAAGTAAACCGTATTCCGGTTACCGGCCACCGTATCCCTAACTAATTACCACATCTTTGGAGACGAGGTCAAATAATTATTTGCCATTTTAAGGTATTGCTCATAAGTGTAACCACAACGGCATGCTTCAGGATAATAGGACATATAATTTCCTACATCAGGGCGAAAATATTCACCGTTGTCATCTAGCTCTTCTAATGTAAATCTACATGGCACTTGTGTGTCCAGGTAAGAAGCAGGGTCGTCACCAAGACGGTAAGGATCTGCTGGTGTGTCACAAATCAAATCTCCTTCTGTATCACAATTAGTTCCATTCACCAATTCCGCAGGTGCATTTTCAAAGGTATGCAACAAGCCAAAGTAGTGTCCCATCAAATGTTGAAGGGTTTTACTGTCAGGGCCCAATGAATTTTTAACTACTACTATTCCTCCGGTTTCCAGTTCAGCAATTCCGTTTGGTGTGGCAAATCCACTTTCGCGTAGATCTTCCAGGAAACTTTCTGCGACCAGGAAGAGGTTAATTCGGTTAGGTTTATGTTCTTTTACCAACATTTCCTGCCACTCGTCATCATCGGAAAGGATATCATATTGGAAATTATCTATGAATCGGGTTTCACAAATTTCAAACCTGGCGCAAATTGGTTCAAAAGCGGTATTGAGCTCGTTGAAATTGGTATTGAAATCAGCTAATTGAACATTGATATTGCCGAAGGTATCTTTCAATACATGCAAAACCACAGAAAAGGTTTTGTCCAAACAAGGCAATTCAGACTGCTGCGTGGTGTAATTTCTTACCTGAGCCGGCAGGGTTGCTGCGGAAAACAAAAGGCTGAGCGTTAAAAATGTAGGCAGCAATGCTTTCATTGATATTTATTTTTTTGGTGTTCACAAACATACGTATTTTGGCATCTGATTTCAAAATAATTGTAGGAGGTCGGCCATGCCCACGTCAAATTCAAAGCTTTTGTGGGGTTTTCATGAAAATACCTCTGTTCAAATGCAACTTTTCCTTAAAAAAAGGGAATTATTACAAAATAGTATATTTGTTCTCTTTGGGAAAAATTCAGATTTTACCCTTTTCAGGACCTGATAATACGAGGCAAATAAAGTCCGGGTTTCAAAGTCGGAATTGCCGGGAAATAAATTAAAACGTACGTATGAATTATTTAAAGGTTTACCTTTTCTTTTTGATGACCTTTTTTGCTGCCGGATATACTCAGGCACAATTGGCCAGTGTGCAGAATGGATGTGCGCCACTAACTGTAAATTTCGCTGCAGGTGGTAATCCCGTAACCTTCTTTTGGGATTTTGGAAACGGTCAAACTTCTACCATTGCATCTCCACAAGTAACTTATACCAATCCGGGAACCTACGTAATCGAGTTTCGACTGGTTCCGGGTGGTACAGTCTTGGCAACAGATACTGTAAGGGTTTTTAATAAACCCAATATTACTTTTTTAGCGAATGATTCAAGTGGGTGTTTGCCTCTTGATGTAGCGTTTTCAGTATTGGTAGATGCCGATGCAGGAATTGTAATTGATGGTTATGAGTGGGCATTCGGTGATGGAGATGGTACCACCGTTTCTGATACCTTTGTGACGCATACCTACAACACTCCCGGTTCTTTTACTGTGGGAGTCGATTTGGAGACTAGTTTTGAAAACTGTCAGGTGAGTGCCCAGGTGGTAGATTTTATTCAGACCAGTCCTCAACCAAACACGCGGTTCCAAACCAGTCCAAGTCCGGCGATCGCCTGTGAGGCTCCTTTCACGGTTAACCTTAATAACCTGACCACTGGAACCGGTGCCTTAACTTTCGAATGGAATTTTGATAATGGTTTAACCTCCAATGAGCAACAACCAGGTTCTATAACCTTTGTAAACGAAGGGACTTTCACAATTTCCCTGACTACTACCAATGCATTAGGGTGTAGCAGTACTTCAACTGCTAATGTATCTGTTGGGCCTCCGGTTGCAGATTTTATTGTTCCAGATACGGTTTGTGCAGGTGATGAAGTGCAGTTTGTAAATAATTCTTCTGTCGGAATATATTTTTGGAATTTTGGTACCGGAGCAGATCCTGAGCTAAGTGCAGATACAAATCCTAGAGTTATTTTCAATGATGAAGGGCCAAGATCAATCCAATTGAGTGTTGCGGACCCTACGAATACTTGTCAATCAGATACAGCAAAAATTATCTATGTAGACCGAGTAGATGCTACTTTTAACACGGATCCAACCTATACCTGTGATTTGCCACAGGAGTTTGTATTTACGCCGGTTTCCAGTGAGCCAGATAGCTTTGTTTGGATTTTCCCTGATATTACTGAGTCTGATGAAATGATTGGCAGATATACCCATCTAGCCGATACTAGCACGTATGGTAAAAACGGATTCAGAGTTTTATTAACCACGCTTACAGTTTATAAGGACAACGGTTGTAAAGGCTTTTTTGAAAGAAGAGATACAATCTGTCCTCCAAATGCTCTATTTGTTCCGGATACAACAATGGGTTGTGCTCCATTAGATGTGGAATTTTCTGACCTAAGTACTTCTTGTGAAGATCTAGTGTCATGGACCTATGTTTGGGGTGATGGAACAGAGGAAACCTTTACGGATAATGGTCCTCATAATCATACCTACAACCAGGCAGGTGAATATGAAGCAATCCTGATAGTAGAAAATTCAGCAGGTTGTACAGATACTTCCTATGTAATTACCATAGAAGTTGGTGCACCTATCACACCTAATTTCTCCATGGACCAAACCACTATTTGTGCCGGAGATACCTTACGTGTTTCAGATATTACCAATGACCCAAGGATTGATGCATGGCACTATACAGCCAACGGAGCAAGACTTGGACAATGTCCTGAAGATCCTTCTACCAATTTGGTTTTTGTGAATGCTACAGGAACCATTGAAA
>JAGQWW010000330.1 GCA_020436955.1 Saprospiraceae bacterium
CAGAGGGTACCAGATCTTTTCAGCAAATCCCGGAGATTTTATTGCTGTGAAAGTTGATCCCTCCAAGGTAGATCAAACCAAAGCCAACTTACCAAGGGTAAATCCTAAATCTCCTGAATTCGTCAATTCTAATCTCAGTAATCAAGAGACCAGGGTTTCGCTGGCTCAGGATAGCGTCCGTAAAAAGCGTTATGAACCTAAGTTTAAATTGGACTTTGTAACCGGTGGTGGCGGAGTAGGGGTAGGAAATAACGCAATCGGTCAAAATACGCTTTTGGCCGGTGGTATTACCATGCTTTTCAGTGATATTTTAGGTGACCATCAATTGGTTTCAACCTTGGCCATCAATGGGGAGATTTTTGATGCAGGCGGGCAGGCAGCCTATATCAATCGAAAAAACAGGATAGGCTGGGGGGCTGCATTTTCTCATATTCCCTATCCATCAGTTTCTTTTCCGCAATATTATCAATCAGCTGTAGCAGTAGGTGACGGGACCATTCCAGCCATTCGAGAGAGTTATTTTATCCAAAGGATATTTGAAGACAGGTTGGATTTGTTTGCGCAATATCCGTTTTCGGTTACACAGCGATTGGAGGGAGGGGTATCCTATGCACGTTATTATAACCGGATCGACTCCATTAATCGATATTATGCTACGGATCCCAGCTATTCCTATTTTGGATCTTTTATAGGAGAAGAAAGGCAAAAAGTCGATGGTGGGGATGGCTTCAATTTGTATAACATCAATGCGGCCTATGTAGGTGATAATTCATTTTCGGGGGTGGCCTCTCCTTTAAAAGGATATAGGTATAGAGTAGGGGGAGAATTTACCACCGGTGCTTATCAGTTCTTTTCACCGACAGCTGATTTTAGGTATTATCAATATCTGAAACCGATATCGTTGGCATTTAGGGTTACGCATTTAGGTCGATATGGGCGTGATGCAGAAAGGATTTTTCCCATTTACCTGGGTTATCCATGGTTTGTCAGAGGTTACCAGCAAGATTATGTGAATCAGTATGGTCCTTCCAATGATTTTTCCTTGGCCAATTTGCTGGGAAGTAAAATCGGGCTGTTTGGAATGGAAGTGCGTTTGCCTTTGTCCGGACCGGAAAAACTATCCGTTGTAAAAAGTAATTTCTTGTTGACTGAACTGGCGCTGTTTTTAGATGGCGGTATTGCCTGGTCAGATTATGCGCAATTTAACGGGCCTATTACCGATATATTTATAGAAAATGGTGAAGCAGTTGAAAAGGAAGTGTATCCTGCAGCAAGACCCATGTTGAGTACAGGCGTGTCTTTACGAGTCAATCTATTTGGAGCGATGGTACTTGAGCCTTATTTGGCCAGACCTTTACAAAAAGAAACCCAGTGGGTATTTGGTATGAACATCGTACCCGGCTGGTAAACAATTATGACTGGAGGGCGCGGATGGCCAATTCGTAGCCCTTCAGTCCCAACCCAACTATCACACCTTTACATTTAGCAGAAAAGTAGGAATGATGGCGGAAGGCCTCTCTTGCATGAATATTGGAGATGTGTACCTCTACCACCGGAATTGATAAAAAACCTATTGCATCAGCAATGGCTACAGAAGTATGGGTAAATCCTGCTCCATTTAAAACGATACCGTCAAAAGAATTTTCTGCAGATTGTAGCGCTTCAATAATATCGCCTTCCTGGTTGCTTTGAAAATAACTGAGGGAATCTGTTGGAAAAGTTTGCTTGAGCGTTTCAAAATATGTTTCGAAAGAAATATTTCCATAAATCTCTGGTTCCCGCTTTCCCAGCAAGTTTAAATTGGGGCCGTTTATGATGAGTATTTTCATATGACTGTTTCTTTGCATGTCAAATGTACAAGAATTCTATTTCCGTGCCGATTTGTTTTTGTGACACTTGCTGAAAATTCAATTTGGAGACCTTAAGGTCCGGTTTAAAAATAACATGAACCTAATTTTATTTTGAAGAAAGAAATCTTCATGTATTTGATAAAGGACATTCCTCTAAGATTTTGTTTCTTTTGAATCCCTGAGTTAGATGTTTTAAAGGCTTAAAAATTCAGCCATCGGAATATAATTTTTTTTGAATTTTTGGCAGGCTGCCAAACAGTATAATTGCATATTACATTCTTTTTTCAGAATGCCCTGTTTTCTTCAAAGTAATACTTTTGGTTGTATGTAGATACATGTCATAAGAAGGCGGTTGAAAAACAACGATTTAGGTCTGTATTTGTATCTAATTAGTGATGATTAGCGCCTAAATTGATTTGAATTTAATTGCAAATTTGTGACATGGTAAGTTGTATATTTTTTAAGTTGAAATGTCAACAACTATTGTGAACTCATTTTTAGCTGAAATTTTGTCAGCATTTTTAATATGAAATTCGATTTTAATTTGTGAATATTTTAATATATGAAAAAATAATTCATAAAGTATTGATAATGTGTTGTTTATTTAGTTTTGGAATTTCCTTTACAAATTTTTTTTAAAAATAAAGGTGATTTTCTAATGTAAATAAAAAGTTAAATTCAGGATTCCTAATAAGTATATAGGCTGCTTAATATTAGCGAAAAAAAAATACATTTTTATTCAGGTAGTGAGTTTTTTCTTAAGGATTTTTTTCCCACATTTGCAGTCCTCTTCAATGAGCACCAAAAGAAAAGATGCTACCGCAAATTTTCAAGCTCAGAAGGTTCTCAGCCAATGTTTTTATACATTGAATTACCTTCTCTAACCGACTTACTGATACTCAAAATCTAAGTACAATCATAAGATTGTCAATCTGGGAATAACGAATGTGCCAGGGATTACAAAAGTGTCCTATAGGTCGTGGGAGAATTGTGTGCCTACATCACGGTCAATTAGACTACAATGTCTGAACTGGTTAAAAAATCAATCTGGGAAATGACGCAAGACCACACAAGCGTATGGGGTAACTGCCTCCAAACAATTCGGAGAAATGTAAACTCACAAAGTTTCAAAACTTGGTTTGAGCCTATCAGGCCTGTCAGATTGGAGAACAATGCACTCACTATTCAGGTGCCAAACAAATTCTTCTATGAGTGGTTGGAAGAACATTATGTATCTTTACTTAAAATGACCATTCGAAAGGAGTTGGGAGACAGGGGTCGTTTGGAATACCAAATCCTGATGAGCAACACTAAAGACAAAACCAATCTGAACAAACCCGGCAACAGGGACGAAAAGGATGATGCCACACCCGGTGTGTTTGATACCGGCAACATCAAAAATCCTTTTGTGATTCCGGGTATCAAAAAACTTCGCATTGAATCGCAGTTAAATCCAAACTATACTTTCGACAATTTTATTGAAGGAGATTGTAACCGTTTGGCCCGTTCGGCTGGTATGGCTGTAGCCAACAAACCCGGAGGTACTGCCTTTAATCCACTCGTGATATTTGGATCTGTAGGATTGGGTAAGACACACCTGGCACATGCTATCGGTAATGAGGTGCAGAAAAACATGCCGAACAAGACAGTTTTGTATGTTTCTACCGAGAAATTCACCAATCAAATTATTCAGTCTATTAAGAATAACGCAGTCAGCGACTTTGTCAATTTTTACCAATTGGTAGATGTCCTGATTGTTGATGATATCCAGTTTTTGGAAAACAAAGCGAAAACCCAGGAAATCTTTTTCCACATTTTCAATCAATTGCATCAGGGTGGCAAGCAATTGGTGTTGACCTCTGACCGTCCACCCAAAGATCTTTCCGGTATGGAAGAGCGTCTTATCTCTCGTTTCAAATGGGGTTTGTCAGCAGACTTGTCAGCACCGGATTTTGAGACACGTATGGCGATTTTGGAAGCAAAGATGAGTCGT
>JAGQWW010000331.1 GCA_020436955.1 Saprospiraceae bacterium
ATTATATACAAAAAGCGCATCAATGGTTGGAGCCATGGTTGCATCATTTAATGCCTTGCCCAGTTCTATCATGTTTATCATTCTGGTAGTCTGTTGCGATAATGATTCAGGCAGGTCCACACTTTGCCAATTGATGGTCTCTCCAAAAAGTTCGTAGGTCATATTCATCTGACCACCTCCCAATTCTCTCCAAGCTCCGGTCAGGGCCGGCAACATGGCAACTGCTCGAAAAGCGCTGGCACCATTTGCGTGGTGCTCCATTCCAATCAGCGTCCTAATGAGAGATGGAGAAGCATTTGCATATTCCCTGGCAAAACTAGAGATGGTATTTTCATCCAGCCCGGTCATTGTAGCTACAGTCTGAAGATCATATTTTTTCAGATGTGCTTTTAACTGGTCATACCCTTGGGTGTACTTGTCGATATAATCCTGGTCCTGCAGACCTTCATCTATGATTACTTTCATCATGCCCAGCGCAAGGGCGGTGTCTGTCCCCGGCCATGGTTGGATATGTAGGTCAGAAACGGCTGCGGTTTTAGATACAAAGGGATCTACTGTCACAATTTTAGCACCGGCAACTCTAGCCTGTTCAATCAAAGGCCATAGGTGTTGGTTGGATACAATAGGATTGGTTCCCCACAAAACAATGTAACGGCTGTGGATGATATCTTCGGGCAATACACCTGTAGTTTGACCATTGGTTGCAGTTATTCCGGCGACAGTTGTATTTCCACAGATGGTCTTATCCAACTGGCTGGCTCCTATGCGTGCAAAAAATCGGCCTCCGATCGAATTGCCATGGATGAGTCCTTGGTTGCCACCATAATTGAAAGGCAAGATGGCTTCTGCTCCCTTCTCAGCTATTATTTGTTGCAGCTTTTGGGCTACTTCACGAATGGCTTGCTCCCAGGAGATTTCTTCGAAGCTGCCACTTCCTTTGGGACCTGATCTTTTGAGTGGCTTTAGGATCCTATCCGGATGGAAGGTGACATCCATTGGGAAATTGGACATCTTACCACAAGTTTGGCCATTGGTATATGGATTGAGGTCGCTGCCGGTAAACTTTATTATTTCATTTCCTTTGGTGGTGACTTTCCAACTGCAACGGTCGGGGCAGTCATGATAGCATCCGGCATAAACGGTTTTCGTGGCTACAGATGCTGGTGCTAAGCAAGAGAGTCCGGGGACGGTAGCTATCCCAACTGCAGCTGCACTTTTAGCACTGATTTCAAGGAATGCTCGTCGGTCGAGCAGATTTTTTAAAAAGGGCTTCATGGTAGGTGTTTTTATAGGTCCGGTATGGTAAGGAATGCCTTACTTCGCGTTGGAAAGTAAGATACGGAAGAAATTGAAGCCACTCTAAAAATCTAAGGACCAAGTATTGCCAAAAGCTATTTCATGCCTTTTTAAATGAAAAAGTGAATCGAAGTTCTGAAGCTATGGTAGTTATTTTACTTACCAGTTACAAATTTGAGGAAGACATTATAAGTGCCGTCAGCATTAGGATGTAAATCTACGGAGGTGTTAAAAATTATGCGATCACCTGATCCATTTTTTGTTTCAAATTTACCGGAAATCACCCCGGTTTTTTCATCCTCTTTTAGGGCTTCCCGGGTGTATACTTTGATGTCTGCTGTATAGTCCAGGCTATTGTTGGCATCCGGTTCAATGAAAAATTCCTGAGCCAGTACGGAAAGAAGGTCAGTAAGGGCCATAAAGGCATCATCTTGACTAATATGGTCGAAAGCCTTTACCTGGATTTCCTTTTGAGCAATAGCACCAAAAATGGTTTCTCCTCCTTTGGACTTAATAAGCGTAGGAAGTTTATCGCCTAAGAGTTGAACAGTACAATAATTCCAGGTTTCGTCATATTGTTTTCCAATCAAAGGGCTTCCATTGACCAAATCTGATGGTTGTAATGCAGTAGTTACTAACTCCTGGTATTTACCATAGATATAGCCATAATCACCGTTAGCAAAATCAAAAGCAGAAATAGGATCCTGCAGGGTTAGTATCTCAGTAGCACCATCCAGTGAAATCAAAATGGCTGGAATAATCATTCGCTTGTAATCATCGCCCAACAGGAAATAACATACAGTTTTTGAAAGATTCCTTTTGCCAGCATTTTGGGCCTTTGACTGAAACTCATTGACAAATTCATAGATCTCCAACTGCATTGGAAGGGATGACCAAACCTGAAGGGAGAAATCCACATCATACCCGTTGTCATTCATCAACTTGTTGATCTTGGCAGCCTGTGCTTTGTATTTTGCTTCACCGTCTGTGAGCGCTATTTTAATTTCCCTGTCCTCTTCTTCCTTGGTAAGTGTCTTCTCCAACATTGGTTGAACCACCTTTTTAGAAAATACGCGCATGGTCTCTTCTTGCATATAAGCATTGGTGGACCCATCCCTAATATAGCCTACTAATTTTGCGCCTACATCTCTCAGGTAATCCAGGTTTTGAGCAGTTGATATGGAGGAAAGAAAAACGAGGAATAAAAGGGAAAGAGAAATGCGCATTTCGAAAGGGATTTAGTTTTTAAAAGAAAGGGAAAAGAAAATTTTGTACCAATATGGAAAGCTTACTAGAAATTGGAGCATTTTAAAAAGCCTACAAGGAAGGATATTGGATGGAAAATTTTTTATTTATGGAATACTTTTGGTCTCTACTGGTCTTTGGTCTTTGGTGGCCTTTGGCTTTTAGCTGTTGGCCTTTAGCAATTCGTCATTCGTACATCGTCACTCGTAAATTCCAATCACCCTCCCATCACCACTCTCCTCAATACCCTGAAATCCCAACCTACCGTGTAGTCCTTAGCATATTGGAAATTGATGCGGTCGCCCAGATAGGCTTGGTAGCCTTTTTTGTCCAATCCGTCTGCTACCGTGAAAATGCCTTTGCGTAATTTAGGATACTTTGTGTTGGAAGCCTCCGGTTCGATATAACCAATCCAGGTGCAATGACCGATTAAGACACGAACAACATTGCCAGGGTTGAGCCAGCGAGCGTTGCGGAACAATACATACAATGGGCTCAAAATCAAAAAAGGGATACTGATGACCACATCAAAGGTGCGTTTGTTCCTGCGGTTCATAGGTTTGGAGATGCTGTAGTCCACTTCCAGTGTGTACAATTCTCCTTGCCTGTTTTTGGATTCACTTCCTATGATGCCGTCCACACCGTCAGGCAAAATTTTAAAATTGAGTTTGCCTTTCAATTGGGTCATCTGTTGTAATATGGCCCTGTTTGTTACATCACGGGAACAGAATATAATTTCATCCAGGCCAAAAATGGAAACCAGGTTTTCCAGGTCCGCTATGGAGCCGATTTGCTTGTTTTGTTCAAAATTAGATGCCGGTGATACGAATCCGATCAGGTTTTTCTGTACACCAACCTGTTGCATCAATTTTAAGGCTCGTTCGCCTTCTTCCTTGCTTCCAACAATGGCCAGATTTTTTGTTTCGTATTCCCCGATGTTGAAATTATTGTATTGTAAAAAATGCAACAAAATTCGGATACCGGAAGTGCCTAGTAGTGCCCATATAGCACCCAGGATTACCAAGGCTCTTGAAAATCGATAGGAAAGGGGTAAAAATCCATACACTGCAGCCAACACAATGGTGCCTGCAAAAATACCACGGACGAGTCGTCTTATACTGATAGGCCGATCATAACCGCCACTTAAAAATATTCCTGCCACCCAAAGACCTATATATAAGGGGACATTGACAAGGTAAAACTTGGGATGATCAAAATAGCCTGGGTTTTGGAAATAATAATCAGCCCAAAACTTTGGTAGTATAAACATACCCA
>JAGQWW010000332.1 GCA_020436955.1 Saprospiraceae bacterium
TTAGAAACTCTATGACAGGCTCGACAGGGTAATCGGGTGGTTTGACACAACCAAAGACCATGAATGCTACGATAATCAAAGTAAAATACTTTGCCATTTTTTACATATTTATTTTTGAACGATAGCCCGGGCTATATTATTTCAGGTTACCTTTAAGATCAAATTTATAAGATTTCCGGGTATTAATCCTGATTCCCCCATATTCCAAATGACTTAAAGATGTCTTTTGAATTAAAAAGGCAGGCATTGCTTAAACGCATATACCAACTCAGTAATTCAAGTTTTGAACAACTGGCGATGGATGTCTATGCCTTCCAGGCTGAACACTGCGCTGCTTATCGGGATTTTCACCGTTACCTGGGGATTAATCCTGCCGGGATATCCAATCTGTATGAAATTCCTTTTTTACCTATACAAGCATTTAAAAGCCATACTGTACAAACAGGACATTGGGAATCACAACGAAGATTTGAAAGTAGCGGAACCACCGGACAAACATCCAGCAAACATTATATCAGAAGTCTTAGCCATTACCTGATCAATACCATTCGCGGATTTGAATCCTTTTATGGTGAATTGGCGCAATGGAACATACTGGCACTTTTGCCTTCTTATTTAGAACGAGGAAACTCCAGCTTAGTTTGCATGGTCGAAGAATTTATTGAGCAAAGTGAGTCTCCACTCAGTGGCTTTTTCCTGCATGACCATGAAAATCTCTTAAAGCATTTGGAAGCTTGTAAAGATTCAGGAAAACCCACCTTGTTGATGGGTGTGACTTATGCGTTGCTTGATTTTGCAGAAAGTCATTATGTGCCGGAAGTGCCTGGATTGGTAGTGATGGAAACGGGGGGCATGAAAGGAAGGAGGCGGGAAATTACCCGCAAAGAAGTGCACCAAAAATTAAAGGAAGTATTTAAAGTGGATAAGATTCATTCGGAATACGGAATGACAGAAATGCTATCTCAGGCTTATTCCAAGGG
Source organism: Saprospiraceae bacterium (assembly GCA_020436955.1). Classification (GTDB taxonomy): domain Bacteria; phylum Bacteroidota; class Bacteroidia; order Chitinophagales; family Saprospiraceae; genus JAGQWW01. The sequence goes on from JAGQWW010000332.1 coordinate 981, forward strand.
CAAGGGTATTTTTTATCCAACTAAAACGATGGCTGTGCTCACTGCGGATGTTTATGACCCTTTGGAAATTCATTTTTCCGGAAGGAGAGGTGTCTTGCAAGTGGTAGATTTGGCCAATCTGGATACCTGTTCGTTTATTGCGACGGAAGATTTGGGCTTCGTATTTGAGAACGGGGCCTTTGAGGTGATTGGCAGGTTGGATGCCAGTGAAATGCGGGGTTGTAATCTGATGGTGGAGGGATAAAAAAAGGCAGTGAAGCAAACGCCACACTGCCTTTTGAAAGTCAATCTATTTTTATTTAATCTTCATCATCGAAAGCCTCTTCATCGTCATCAAATTCGTCGTCGTCGATGTCAAAGTCATCCATGTCAAAGTCGTCTTCATCATCCGCATTTTCCCATTCCAGGTCATCTTCGTCGTCGAAGTCATCGTCGTCAAAATCCATGTCATCATCTTCATAATCATCGTCGTCAAAGTCATCTTCGAAGTCATCGTCGTCGTCTTGACAGATTAGCAAGTCACTGGTTTCAAGGCCAAAATGGAAAAAGGCCAGTTCCTGGGTGACATCTTCATAAACGGGGTTAGGTAATTCCCCACCTTCACGATTTAAATCTGAAGGAAACAGATCTCCGATTTCAGGTGTATTCCAGTCCCAGAGTTCTGCCAAAGCTGTAAGCAGCTTTTGTCTTTTCATCATTGTAAAAGATTAAAAAAGTGAATTATGGGGATAAATTTAATTTACTTTTTGAAATAAAACCTAAAAATTTTTCGGGGCAAAAAAAAGGGTGGGCCGCAGCAGCGGGCCCACCAGAAAACAATTTTCAAAACTGTGTGTAAAAGTTTAATCAGTAAGTTAGCAACCCCAAAGGGTTCTCTTTAGCCACACTCAGAAAAACCGCAGCTTTTACAGATCAAGCAGCCTTCTTTGTAGATTAGGCCATCCGGATCACCGCAAGCTTCGCATGGATCTTTGTGTGCTGTTCCGTCCGGAACAAATTTCTTTAGCGCTCTGGCTACACCATTTTTCCAGGTATTGATGTGCTCTTGTTCCACATTCAGTCCCTGTACCAATTCTACCACCTTGTCGATAGGCATATTGTGTCTCAGGATACCTGAAATTAATTTGGCGTAGTTCCAAAACTCTTTATCAAAACTTCTTGACAAGCCTTCCATGGTCACACGGTAACCATCCTTGTCTTTGTATTGGAAGTCGTAACGTTTTTCTTCAGTATCTTCATCCTTGTCGCGGATTACCCAACCTTTAGTTACATAACTAGGTAGGTCGAAGGTATCTTCAGCTTTACCGGTGAAGATTTCATAAGGTTTCCCGTCAATCATACTTACCACTGCCAACCACCTCTCGTGGTTGTTTTGGAAGCGGATGATATCAGCTTCCAATTTGCGTGGACGCTTGTTAGGGAATATGCTATTTTTAGCAGTTGTGTCTTTTTTCTCTTCTTTCTTTTCGTCAGAAATCAACACGCCTGAACGAGAGCCATCGCGGTAAATGGTACAACCTTTACAACCTTCTTCCCAAGCTGTTTTGTAGATTTCCTTAACCAGTTCTACGGAAGTATCAGATGGAATATTTACGGTCACACTGATAGAGTGGTCCACCCATTTTTGAATAGAACCCTGCATTTTTACCTTCTGCACCCAATCTACATCGTTAGCAGTTGCCTTGTTGTAAGGAGACTTGGCGATGATGGCTTTCAATTCATCGTCCTCCATGGTTTTTACACTGTCAACATCATATCCGTTGGCAGCCAACCAGTCGAGGAATTTGTGGTGGAAAACGTGGTATTCTTCCCAGCTGTCTCCAACCTCATCGATGAAAGAAATTTTTACGTTTTTATCGTTAGGATTAACCTTTCTTCTTCTTTTGTAAGAAACCATAAATACAGGCTCGATGCCGGAAGAAGTCTGGGTCATCAAACTGGTAGTACCGGTAGGTGCGATGGTAAGCAAGGCAATATTTCTACGACCATATTTTACCATATCATCGTACAATTGCTGGTCACCTTCTCTCAAGCGCTGGATGAAAGGATTTTGCATTTCACGGCTTGCATCGAAGATATTGAAAGGCCCTCTTTCTTTTGCCATCTGTACAGAGCTGCCATAAGCGCTCAAGGCAAGGGTCTTGTGTACTTCAGTTGAGAATTTAATAGCTTCATCGCTACCATAAATGATACCCAATCCTGCCAACATATCACCTTCTGCAGTGATACCTACACCGGTTCTTCTACCTTCTACACAGGTTCTGCGGATTTTCTTCCACAATTCCAGCTCGTTGGTTTTGATAGACTCGTTTTCAGGATCGTTTTCAATCTTGTCTATGATGCGGTCAATCTTTTCGATTTCGAGGTCGATGATGTCGTCCATGATGCGCTGAGCTGCACGGATGTGTTGTTTAAACTTATCGAAGTTGAAGGTGGCCTTTTCTGTGAAAGGGTTGTCCACATAGCTGAATAAGTTTACAGCCAATAAACGACAAGAATCATAAGGACACAATGGAATCTCACCACAAGGGTTGGTAGAGATAGTCTGGTAACCCAGGTCCGCATAACAATCAGGTACTGACTCACGGATTACTGTATCCCAATACAGGATACCAGGCTCAGCAGATTTCCATGCATTGTAGATAATCTTGTCCCAAATCTTAGCAGCATCTACTTCTTTTACAAAAACAGGATTATCAGAATTGACTGGATATTGTTGTTTGTAAGGCTGGCCGGAAAGGGCTGCCTTCATAAAGTCATCGTCTATTCTAACAGATACGTTGGCACCAGTCACTTTACCGGCTTCCATTTTAGCATCAATAAAATC
>JAGQWW010000333.1 GCA_020436955.1 Saprospiraceae bacterium
TTAATTCTCTACCATCCAGACTCCCGCAGCCAGCGAAAAACTGTTGCTTATGCTAAAAGTTTAACACCCCATGTAAAGGCTTATTCGTATGAGTCTTACAGTAAAAGTACGCTACCCTGGTTGCGTATTTTACAGGCATTAAACATGCATCCAAAGGATTTGATGGACAAATCTAATCCTTATTACCAGACCCACATTCGGGGAAGAGAATTTGATGAAGAAGGATGGTTGAAAGTACTTTCTCGCAATCCGAAGTTAATAAAATGTCCTATTGCCATTCGTGGCAACAAAGCAGTGCTGTGTTGCATTCCAAAAGATATTTACCGTTTACAGGACCATGCTGTAAAAATCGCCTAATACTACACGAGTAACTTACCATTGAATAGGTCTGGCATACACTTTTCCGCCAGTATCCAACTTATAATTGTATCTGCCTGAAGGCAAGAACCATTCAGAAGGCTTAAATTCAAAAATATGGCTTCCCTTATCCTTGAAACCGTAAAGCAGGGTTCGCAAGGGGTATCCTGATTTATCCAAGATTTGTAATCTGACGGTACCCCTACGACTCAAGGCATATTTAATTTCAATAACACCAGGCTTCTCTAACGATTGGGCGTGACCGAGCAATGCCTCGTCGCCATTTGCTCCAAGCGGAGGATTGCTTTCCGGCAGCAACCCCGTAATTTTATCAATTTCATTACCTAATACAAAGCCTGATACGGATGGGTCCTGGCAAAGCCAATCCTGCATTACTGAAGCATATACATTGCGGAAATCAACTGAATACTCCGGATCTCCATACCTGTTTAAATCTAAAAGGTCCGGTGGCGTACCATGGAATTTAGGTCCAATACCTTCACCAAATACCAGCATAGGTGCTCCGGTACCATGGTCAGTTCCATTGGATCCATTTTCAAAAATGGTACGTCCAAATTCAGAAAATGTAAAGGATAAAACATTTTGGCTTACACCGGAAGCAGCAAGGTCGTCATAAAATGCGCGTATTCCCGTAGCCAGTGCATTCATAAGATTCGGATGGTACTGTGATTGGTCTGCATGAGTATCAAAACCGCCTATACTGACCATGTATACTTTTGTACCCAGGTTTCCTTTTATTAGCCTTGCAACGATTGCCAATTGTTCAGAAAGATAATTGTCCTGATAACTAGCTTGTGTGGAACTGCTATTGTAAGCATCTCTGATACTCTCTGAATATCGATAGGCACTATTAGCCACCTGTCTGGTAAATGCCAATTCTAAATCGCGCGGGCTCGATGAAAGGCTACTTGTATCGAAAAGCTGTCCCGTCTGGGCTATCTGGTAAAATTCCCTTGGATTACTTATGGCAAGTGCCATATTACTGGAACCTGAACGGAAAATCATGTTCGAAGAAATTCCAATTTCAAGAGCAGGAGGGACGACCGGTGGTGCTGATAAAAAAGCCTGGTATTCGTTATCCAAAAATCTTCCTATCCAACCGGTGTTTACCACGTCTCGACTTCCGGATGCAGAGGCCCATATATCCGAACTTCGGAAATGAGAATAATTTTGATTAGGGTACCCTACATTATGAATCACCTGCATTTTTCCATCATTCCAAAAAGGCTGTAGGTCCAGCATAGTATTGGGCATACCAATCTCCTGACTTAGGCCCCATAGTTCATTTTCCTGTATAGCAATTGTTGGTCGTATGTTATAATATTCATCATTTCCTCTAAGGATAACCATGTTCATACCATCATTTCCTCCTTTAAGGCGAATCATTACCAGTACTCTGTCACCACAATCCCCTGATGCAAGCGCTGCTAACATTGGACTTGGTGTAAAGGCCGACAATGGGGTACCCGCGATACTCATACCGGCACCCATTCCGGCAAGCCCTGTTAGACGCATAAAATCCCTGCGTGACCAATTTTTATGTTCACACTGGTGTGCGTCAGAATTTTCAAGACTTGCTCCAAGTCGTTTTTTGTATTGAGCTGCTATTTTAGAATGAAACTTCATATAGGGATAGTTAAGTCAATTGCCATTCAGGCAATCTGCTTAAAAATGATAGTAAATTTAAAATCTGGTACGGTGCCTCGTTCCAATACAAATTCCAGGAACCATCATCATAATAGTTTTCCGGGATATCACCTTTAAAATATTGTACAGCAGTAGCCAATAAATCTCCTTCCAGGGTCCGGGAAAGGAAATGATTACAAATAGCTTCTGTGATAATAACCGGATCATTAATGACAGGATTTGCCAGATCAACTGCCAGCGCCTGCAGCTTTGTTCGTGCACTTTCGGAATCTGCAAAATATCGATAGAGCAAATCACCCGAAAGACTCCAGCGATTTGTAAGCGTATTTTCATTTAACCAGGCATGGTGTCCCGGCCAACCTGCTACGTCTACAGGCTCAAACAACTCCTGACCCAACAAACTGCTCCAATACGAAACAGAACCTGCAAATCCAACATCCAGATCCTCCACAACATCCAATCCTGCAGTTTTAACAGTTGTAACAAATACCTCTACCGGACTTTTGATATGGGCCCCGATGAAATCTTGTTCAAAAAAGTGCTCACTTTGGAAAAGCTGGCGAAATACTGGCTCCAGGTCCCAATTATTATCTTTAAAAGTAGTTGCCAGTGCTAGCACAACTTGTTCATCCACCTGCTGATAGACAAAATGCTTGTAAATTTTAGTACAAATGTAATGTGCAACTTGGTCGGCCTTTCGGGTAAAAATCAATTCATGGACATCATCATAGTTCCAATTACCTATTTGTCCAAATACATTTTTGGCCCCATTATTAAAATCGTCTGCATCAAAGCCGGAAGGCAGACAATCATACATGTTCGCATAATAGCCCGTTAATGCTTTGGCTACTTCAGGGATGTCAGCCTGTGTATAACCATTGCCTTCTCCCATGGTAAAAAGCTCCATGAGCTCCCTGGCATAATTTTCATTGGGCTCATTTTTCCTATTCTGGTTACCGTTGAGGTAAACCAACATAGCAGCATTTTTACCCATTTTCTCTACAAACTCTCTGAAATTACCAATGGCGTATTGCATAAGTAATTTAAAGTAGGACCATTGATAATTGGTACAAGTATAGGTCTCCCATTCAGTTACAAAATGGTTATGCCAGAAGAGGGCAATTTTTGAACGCAAATCACCACTTGCCATCGCTTTAACCCAATCTTCAATGACCGTTTCATAATGATCATTAAACAAATCGTTGTCATCGTCATAATCCAACCAGGTCCAGTTGGCCCAATAAGGGTCACCTGGTAAGGGTTTGGATTTCATACCATCAAAAAGATCATTTACATGCTGCGCAGGACTTTTTGTCAAGGCACTTTCTACATCCTGAAAGGAAGCTCCAAAACCCACTCTTCTATGGAGGTGAATTACCCGTTCAGCGCTCCAGGGTTTTGACGGGGTGGGCTGAAAAGGGTCTAAAGGTGCTGGCATCAATCAAAATTGATTCGGATTAATAATTCTTCCCCACAATTTATAATTTTTTTAATAAATTGTAAACCAGAATTTTTGGGTGAAACAAAATACCTGTCACTTTTCAACCAAATTGCAAATACTAGATATCCAAGCATTTTATAATTTGGCAATGAAAAACTTATTGTCCCATATGAGTAAAAATTTACCTGCAGCCCTGTGGATATTCCTTTTTTCCTTTCCACTTTTTGCTTATGCTCAAACCACAATTTTGTCACAGGATTTCAATGAATGTGAATATCC
>JAGQWW010000334.1 GCA_020436955.1 Saprospiraceae bacterium
TCGCAAGACAGTTCGGTCTCTATCTGCTGCGGGCGTAGGAATATTGAGGAGATCTGTCTCTAGTACGAGAGGACCGAGATGGACATACCGCTAGTGTACCGGTTGTGGCGCCAGCTGCACCGCCGGGTAGCTATGTATGGCACGGATAAGCGCTGAAAGCATCTAAGCGCGAAGCCGTCTCCAAGATGAATGTTCCATCAGTCATCTGACTGAGAAGGGTCGTAGAAGAAGACTACGTTGATAGGCGACAGGTGGAAGTGCGGTGACGTATGGAGCCGAGTCGTACTAATTACCCGACAGCTTCCCAAAAATAAACTCAGACGAGTTTTTGAGATTACTTACTTTACTCCCATTTCTTGTCGATAAAGAGCTGGTTGGTGGTTATAGCGAGGGGGACACACCTCTTCCCATTCCGAACAGAGTCGTTAAGCCCCTCAGCGCCGATGGTACTGCGTCACCATGCGTGGGAGAGTAGGTCGCCGCCAGCCTCAAAATAGAGAAAGAGCCTCAGAACGGATTGTTCTGGGGCTTTTCTCGTTTATACTGGTTTCTAGTTACTAGACGCTGGTTACTAGTAACTAGTAACAAGCATCCAGTTTCCAGCCTCCAGTTCAGAACTTTTCACCCAATCTACTGTTCCAAGGAAAAACGATCCCTAATTACCTTGTCGCATATTTGGAAACATATACAAACCTGGTTTAAAAAGGCCGAAGAAAGCTCACCAACCAACCCTTTCATTCATGAAGAATTGAAAAGGGATAGAGAATGGCTTGTACAATATGAAGCCTGGGAGCATTCTACTGAAATAAATAGATTCCTGGGTTGGGTGCATGAACAGTGGGAGTGCTTTCATCACAATTTTTTGGACCTTCATGAAGGGATTGATTTCCTACAAACTCCGTCTTCAAATGGATTGGTTCTTTATTTCAGGCGTTGGGAATGGCCAATAAAGGATCCAGCCTATTTTCTTGAATTTATCAAAGACCGGGTCAGTGAACAGAATTATAAAATTCAGGTCGCCGACCGAATGGTTTATTTAAAAGATGGGAAACAGGAAACGGTCGAACGCTATTACATGAAACCAAGACTGGAATTTGATGAAAATTATAAGGCTAAACAACGCTATGGTAATATCCTGATTGAATTGGTGTATAAAAATGACCAGGCTTTTTACTTAAAACTACAAGCTACCAGGTATGCCAGTCATGAACATACCACCGGGTATAATTTTTCTCAATTGTTGACTGCCTTGTTTTAAAGAATTGATTGTTGCTCGCCCTGATTTTTTGTTTCCTTTTTCACTCGTAAGTCTAGGATGTTGCCCATTTGAAAACAAGTACGACATCTCGGTTCATACAAATCCTTTTCTCCTAAAAGGACGGTATCACCTTCATTGCTCAAACGATAGGAGTGGGTAGCCAGATTGCCACAGTGGGAACAGATGGCGTGTACCTTTGTAAGGTATTCTGCCACTGCTAATAGTCCGGGCATCGGTCCAAATGGTTTGCCACGAAAATCCATGTCCAGTCCGGCCACAATTACGCGGATGCCACGCATAGCCAATTCCTGGGCTACATTGACAAGGTTATCGTCGAAAAACTGAGCTTCATCTATACCTACTACAGAAACTTCTTCGTTTACTCCCAGCAATTGTTTGGATGAACTTACAGGTACTGCGATGATTGAATTGTCATCATGTGAAACAACATTTACCTCATCGTACCTGGTATCAACTTTTGGTTTATAGATCTCCACTTTTTGTCGGGCAATTTGAGCACGTTTTAATCGGCGGATAAGCTCCTCTGTTTTACCACTAAACATGCTACCGCAGATGACTTCAATCCAACCACTCCTTTGTCCTTTGAAATGAGGTTCTAAAAACATGATACTAGATTTTTTACCATTTCCTGAATGCTATCACCACACGGTGCAGATTAAATTTCTTTACTTTTACGGAAATTTTTTAGCAAAAATGGTGTTCTAAGACTCCAATGTTATATTCGCATGTAAAAGTAATTTTTCCTCAATAAACATTTTACCATGAATCTGGAAAAGGCAAAAGTTCTTTTAGAAAAAGTAAATGGACTGATGAAGAGTATGGAAATGGCTCCTGACCAGGTAGCCTCCATTGAGAAAGATCTGATGAAGAACTATTTGAGACAGCTATACGAGGTGTTCCAGGAAAATCAGGCTATTTCGCAGGCTCCGGTAGCTACTAAAAAAGTAGAAAGATTAGACCCGGGACCATCTGCCTCAAAAGTGGAAGAAAAGACAGTGGTGTTTGAAATAGAAGAAGAAAGGGTAAGCGAGCCTATAAGATCCAATCCTGCTCCCATTGAGCCTACTCCTGAACCAGAACCAGAACCGGTAAAAGAAGAGCCTAGACCAGAACCACCAGCGGTAAAAGTTGAAGAGCCTGTTCAACCTGCACCTAAAGAGGAACCGGCTCCAATTGTTGAAAAGCCAAGAACAACTTATATAGATCCTGAATTAGAAGAGATTTTTCAGATTCAAACTGCCAAAGAATTATCTGAAAAACTTAGCCAACTGCCTATACCAGATTTAACCAAAGCCTTCGGACTTAACGAGAAAATTTTCACCATCAATGAATTGTTTGGTGGTAATGCAGAACTGTTTACCAACATTATTAAGTCGCTCAATAAAATGGATGACTTTCAGGAAGCAAAGTCTTACCTGATTGATAATGTTGCCCAGCAAGAAGACTGGTCTGCGCCTGCAAAAAGAAAGAAGGCAATTGAGTTTATCAAAATTGTAAAAAGAAGATACAACTAATCTCAATGAAAAAAATTGCGGTTTTTACTTCTGGTGGCGATGCACCCGGTATGAATGCCTGTGTGCGTGCTGTAGTGCGTTCGGCCTTGTATTACGGTCATGAGGTAATGGGTATTCGGATGGGCTATGAGGGTATGATTGAAAATGACATCATCCCCTTGCATCGTTCGGATGTGAGTAATATCATCCAATTGGGCGGTACCATTTTGCTATCAGCAAGAAGCGACAGGTTTAGAACGCCGGAAGGAAGGAAAATGGCTTACGAAAATCTCAAGAAAAATGAGATCGACGGGCTGGTGGCTATTGGAGGAGACGGTACCTTTACCGGAGCCAATATTTTTATGCAAGAATATCCGGATATCAAAATGGTTGGTGTGCCGGGTACCATAGATAATGACCTATACGGTACAGATTTTACTATCGGGTATGATACGGCTATCAATACTGCCATGAACGCTATCGACAACATTAAAGACACTGCTAATGCGCATAACAGGCTCTTTTTTGTTGAGGTAATGGGGCGTGATGCAGGATTTATAGCTTTAAGAAGTGGTATTGCAACAGGTGCTGAATCTGTATTGGTTCCCGAGACTAAGACCAACCTTGATGAATTGGCAGAAAACCTTCACCAAAATTTCCTTCATAAAAAGAAAGCAAATATTGTAGTGGTTGCAGAAGGGGATGAAGAAGGTGGTGCTTTTGCAATTGCAGAAAAGGTCAAAGAAAGACTCCCCTATAAAGCAGATATCCGGGTTACCATACTCGGGCATATTCAAAGAGGCGGTCGGCCAACCTGTATGGAAAGAGTGTTGGCAAGTAGACTGGGTATTGAAGCAGTCAGAGCGCTTTTGGACGGCAAATCAAATGTAATGGTGGGTCAGAAGGGAAGAGAAATAACTTTTGTTCCTTTAGAAAAAGCCATTAAGCACCATCAGCAGATTAACCCG
>JAGQWW010000335.1 GCA_020436955.1 Saprospiraceae bacterium
AATGTCCCAGTGAAACCAGGGAAATTGAAAAAGAAGAAAACTCGAATTTGGCAGAACTACCTCAGGTATATCAGAATATGGGCATGGATTTAGGCTATTTCGATGAGAAAGGGCAGCTTTTGAAACCACTCGATCCACCGCCGCCACCTGCCGGACAGGATATATCCAAAATGAGCAAAAAAAAGCAAGTTGAATATCTGAAAAACCAGGTGAGTAATTTGCCGGTGGGGCAAGAAATGAAAGACAAGGTCAGTGGAGTGAAAAATGCCCTCAATGCTGCTGCAAAACCAAAATTTGGTCTTCTGAAGGCGGCAATGGGACTTATGAGTTCCCGCCTGGGTACTTTTCTGCCGGGGCCTTTGGGTATGGTTGGCAAAATTAAAACCCTAAACGGAGCCCTTGGCTTGCTTAAAAACTTCCTTCCAAAAATTTCGGTTCCAGGCCTGCTGTCAAAAATAGGCAGCCTCTTTGGTCGAGGTAAAAAATTGGCAGAAAAGGCTTCAGATTTAGTGGGCAAGTCCAATAAGCTTAAAGATAAATTTGATGATATCACCCAAAAGACAGAAAACCTGGGGAAAGAAATAGATAAGCGAGATGAGGCTATAAATGCTATTCAAAACAAACTTGATGAGCTTGCCAATAAGAAAAAAGAATTGGAAGCGAAACTTGAAGATAAGCCTAAAAAAATTCTGGAAGAGTTACGCCAGCAGGTAGGTGATGTGGTCAAGGATGCCAATGAAATGGTAGAGGATGTGAAAAAGGAGACTGATTTGAAAGACAAGCTTTTGAATGAATTGGAGGAACTGACTAAAGAAAAAGACAAGGTTTTGGAGGAGTTGGGCAAATTAGAAGATGAAATGAAAGACCTTGTTACAGAGCAGGAGAATTTGGAAGAGGAAACCAAAGAGGCAGAAAAAGAAGTAGAAGAAGTGAAAAAGCAAGAGGAAAAGGTGGAGGAAATGCAACAGGAGGTGGAAGACCTTAAATCAGAGGAAGCATTGAAAGGTGAGATTGCTGATTGTGAAAAAGACCTTAATCAACTGATAGCAGAGATAACAGGACTTGAAACCCGACAGGATAAGTTGAAGAACAAACTGGATGGTATCGTTTCCTGGCCCGGGAAGTTATTAGACAAAGTGTCAAACCTGAAAATTTTCCAGCAAAAATTAAAATTGCCTGAAAATGGAACTGCAGTTGCTGAAAAAACCATTGCCAAAGTTGACGGACTGATGGAAAAAGCCAAAGCAATCGGTTCAATCGCAGAAATTTTGACGGGCAAAAAAACTAAACTGCAGGAACAAGTGGAGAATATTGATCAAAAGGTCAACAACGCCAAAAACCTATATGAAACAAAAATCTCCAACCTGGATCAGTTGAAAACAGAATTGGTCGACCTAATCAATGAAAAGACCGGTATCAAAGTCAAATTTGATCAAACCATTGAAGACGTTGATGCACTTGAAGCCACCGTACGAGATTTTATCAACCGTTATAACGTTTTCGATAAAAAAGCTGACTGCGAAGACAATAAGGAATTGGAAGATGAAATCGAAGAGGTGAAAGCAGAGCAGGAAGAAGCCGAGCCTGCACTCGATACAATGGAAGAAGAACTCCAGGAGGCAGAACAACAGGTAGAACAACTGGAAACTGAAACCCAACAGACGGAGGAATTGATCCAGGAACAACAAACCATCAAAGAAGAGTATGGCACCGACGTAGATCTCGATCCGGTAACAGTTGAAGAATGGTCCGAAACTTTTGAAGTAGAGCGCCCTTATTGGGAGGCAGTCTTCCATCCGGACGATGAGGTAGTCGAGGGACAAAAAGGCCGATATTTTGAAAGAAAACTGAAAGACGCGGAGAAGAATGTGAAACTACTTTTTGGTCCGGGCGAGTATTGCATGAGCAAAAGTGATTTTAGAAAAAGGTATGGTTCTACCATCAGTTCGTTCGTAACCGAAGCCTTGCATTCGCTGAAAAAATCTGACCAGGAGAAAGTTAAACTCTTTATCCAGGGTAGTGCCGACATCTCCGGCCATTCTACCTTCTCCGGCAAACTTAACGACCAGTTTCATTATGGAGATATCAGTGTGTTGCCTAGTCTTGAGGATGACCCGGAACGCTTCCAAAATTCACCGGTAGTCAAAGAAATCCCAGACCGAAAATTCAGGAATGAGCACCTGCCCAATTTGCGTGCCCAGTACTTGAAGGAAATGATCCTGGCTTATTCTAAAAAATTTGACCCTGTTGTACTGGAAGGAGCAGTGAAGGATTTCAAAGATGAAGATGAAAGGAATGCAATCATCTATTTATTCATTCCGGAAGAATTGGTTTCGAAGTATGGGGATAATTAATATTCCCTTTAATTCTAGGGTGTTAATTTTGATTTTGGGACTAAAAGCAAGGTACAAATAAGGTACAAAGCAATCAGGTTCCCTTTACGAAAGGTGTAAGGATTTGAAAGTTAGGATAATATGAGACAGTTATTGTTTAGATAGGATGTTATTGGGTTATATCTTTTCCATTTGCGTTGTTTTGTGTCGCTTACTTTCCAATACAAAACTTCCCAAAGATATTACCCAATAACTCCTCTACATCCACCTTTCCGGTTATCTCACCCAGATGATACAAGGCCTTGCGGATATCCATCGCAAGGAAGTCGCCGGTGATGGCGTTGTCCATACCTTCCAAGACCCTGTCAAGTGATTCACTGGTTTTTTGTAAGGCTTCAAAGTGACGGGCATTGCTGACAATGGTATTGTCGGAGAAGTTTTTGTCCTCCAGTACTGCATTGTACAATACTTCTTTTAGGTAAGGGACGTTCATGCCGTTTTTGGCGCTGAGGGAAATGATTTGGCTGTTGGCTGTTGGCTGTTGGCCATTGGCAAGTAAGGTCTTGAGTTTTTCAGGATCGAAATAGGGGTTGCGGTCCATTTTGTTGCAGACTACGATAGTAGTCATCTCGTCTCTGTGTAGTCTGTTCAAATCCTGTTCTACTTCCTCTAGAGTCATGCCGGTTACATCAAACACATAGAGTAGGAGGGAGGCCTGCATCACCTTTTGCATGGTCTTTTCTACACCAATTGCTTCAATCTGGTCCTGGGCATCGCGTATTCCGGCAGTATCGATCAATCTGAACTGGACACCGTTAATATTCAGCACTTCTTCTATGGTGTCTCTGGTCGTGCCAGCGATATCACTTACAATAGCCCTTTCTTCATTGAGCATGGCATTGAGCAAGGTGCTTTTACCCGCATTGGGTCGTCCCGCAATAACGGTTAATACTCCTTGTTTTATAGCATTGCCTAAGTCAAAAGAGGAAAGCAAAGAGGAAATGAACCCTTGTATTTTTAAAATAAGTTGGCGCAAATCATCCCGGTTGGCAAACTCAACATCTTCTTCGCCAAAATCCAGTTCAAGTTCAATCAGACTGGCAAAATTGATGAGTTCTTCACGCAGCTTTTCAATCTCGTTGGAAATACCACCTCGCATCTGATTCATCGCCATTTGGTGAGAAACTGCACTGTCTGAAGCTATCAAATCGGCCACAGCCTCGGCCTGGGAAAGGTCCATCCTTCCATTTAAAAAAGCACGCATGGTAAATTCACCTGGCTGTGCTGACCTCGCTCCCTTTTTTATAAAAAGTTGAATGACCTTTTGCAAAATGTAATTGGAACCATGACAGGAAACTTCCACCACGTTCTCACCGGTATATGATTTGGGCGCAACAAACAAA
>JAGQWW010000336.1 GCA_020436955.1 Saprospiraceae bacterium
TCACACAAGCAATTGCATATTTTGAAAAAGCTGTTGCAGAAATGCCCTTTGAATTAGACTTCCAGGATAAACTGGGCGTCGCTTACCTGGCTGCTAATCAATTGAAAAAAAGCGAAGCGGTTTGGAATTTCATTTTAAAAGAACAACCTAAGCGTCCATTGGCCCTCACCAACCTGGGCTACATCAAGGTCATCCAGGGCAATTTGCCAGCAGGAGAAGCATTGTATGACCGCGCCATCGCCCTTGATCCGGACTACATCCAAGCCTTGCTCAACAAGGCCGCTGTTGCATTACAAACCAATCGTCAGGGAGAAGCCGTCAAATTATTACAGCGCATATTATCCATCGACCCTAACCACCAACAAGCGAGACAGGCGTTGAATCAGATAGGGGGAGGTGGGATTCGGTAACCGGTAAGTGAATGTACGGTTTACGAATTACGATGTACGTGTCCTAACGTTGCGTCCTTAGCGCCCGTAGCGGTGAAGGAATTACTCACCGCCAAGGACGCAACGGACAATGATACCACCTACTCATCATTCGTCACTCGTATTTCGTCACTTCAAGAACGCTCTAATCTCTTTCCAATCTCGATTTTTTCCTTCAACCCTGTTTATTTCCTATTTTTCAGCAGCAAAAAAATCTAACATAACCATTTATAAACCATAACCCTTAGCATGAAAGGTAGGAAACTTCTATTTTTGGCAGCTATGTTTATAACTGCTTCGCTAGCCGCTCAATTGGATGTAAGTTATCAAAAGCCACCCAAAGAGATTTTGGATTTGGCTGATGCACCATTGCCTCCATTATTACGCATTAATTCAACCGGAGAAAACACCTTTTTGATTTATCGGAAACAATTTAAATCCATTGCTGAGCTTTCTGAAAAGGAACTCCGCCTGGCAGGTCTCCGCATCAACCCGGCAAATAATATTTCCAGCAGAGAACGATTTTATTACCAGATAGACATCCTGGATGTTAACTCAGGTAAAACTACACCTGTTGATGGATTGCCGGAAGAAGGTAAACTGTCCAATTTTAGTTGGTCTCCTGATGAAGAAAAAGTTGCTTTCACACATGCCAACGCCAACAGTCTGGACCTTTGGTGCTTTGATTTTACCACCGGGAAAGCCAAAAAATTAGTGGATGGCGCTGTCAATGCTTGCCTGGGAACCACCTTTGAATGGTTTAAGGACAGTAAAGCACTTTTGGTAAAATTAGTGCCCGCAGACAAACAAGCATTGATCGATGATAGTCAGGTTATTCCTACCGGTCCGATTGTAAGTGAAAATGATGGGCAGGAAGCCCAAAACAGAACTTATCAGGATCTTTTAAAAAATAAAAACGATGAGTTTAACTTCGAACAATTGTCGCGCGCTACCCTGGCCAAAGTTAGTCTGGACGGCAATATCAGCACCTGGAAAGCGGCAAACATGTACGAAGACATGAATTTCTCGCCTGACGGGAAATATGTCATGATAACCATGATTAAAAAACCTTTTAGCTACCTGGTACCTTATTACAGATTCCCTTCAAGCACAGAGATTTATGATACTGATGGTAATTTGGTAACCACTGTAGTGGAGACACCCCTGTTAGAGGAAATGCCTAAGGGCTTTATGGCTACACAAAAGGGAAAAAGACGGGTAAGCTGGAGGGCTGACAAACCTTCAACCATTTATTGGGTAGAAGCTTTGGATGAAGGAGATCCGGAAGTGGATGTTCCTTTCCGCGATGCCTTGTACCAACAGGACGCTCCTTTTACCGGTGAGCCGCGTTTTTTAATAAAAGTAAAAAACAGATATGCCGGCATGTACTGGGGTGATAACAACCGGGCTATAGCGCTAGACCGTTGGTGGAACAACAGAAACACCAAGAGTTATCTTTTCAACCCTTCAGATGCTGATGTAGAACCTAAAATCATCTTTGACAGGAATTACCAGGATCAATACAACGACCCGGGCAATTTTGTAACGGAAAGAAATCAATATGGCCGTTCTATACTTGCCTTGCGTGGCGACTGGACCTATTTGATTGGAAGAGGTTATTCAGAGGAAGGTATCCGTCCATTTATAGACAAAATGCACCTGGAAAGTAGCGAGACCAAACGCCTTTACCAGGCGGATGGGAAGGAAGAATTGGAAACCATCTTATATGGTATGGATGTAGATAAGGGCATTTATCTTACCCGATTGGAGTCCCCAACCATGTACCCTAGCTACCTGTTAAGAAACATCGAAACAGGAGATTTAAAGCCGGTTACCCAGTTTGAAAATCCATTTAAAGCAATGCAGGAGGTACACAAGGAAATCCTGACCTACACGCGTCCTGATGGCGTTGAGTTGTCTGCCACCTTGTACCTGCCTCCGGGATACGATCGCGACAAAAAAGAAAAATTGCCCATGATCATGTGGGCCTATCCAAGGGAATTTAAAGACAAGAGTTCAGCCGGTCAGATTACCTCTTCTGCACTTGAATTCACTTTCCCTTACTATGGTTCGCCTTTGTACTGGGTCTTGAGAGGATATGCCATTTTAGATGATGCAGCATTCCCAATCATCGGCGAAGGAGAAGAAGAACCCAACGATTCTTTCATAGAGCAATTGGTAGGCAATGCAAAAGCAGCCATCGATTATGTGGACAGCTTAGGTTACATCGATCGCAATCGCGTTGCGGTCGGAGGACATTCCTATGGTGCCTTTATGACGGCCAACCTGCTTTCGCATTCCAACCTGTTTGCTGCCGGTATTGCCCGAAGCGGGGCCTACAACCGTACCCTAACGCCGTTTGGATTCCAGGCAGAAGAAAGAAACTATTGGGAAGCACCGGAGATTTATTACCAGATGTCTCCATTCATGCATGCCGATAAAATGAAAACCCCTTTGCTTTTGATCCACGGAGAAGCTGACAACAATTCAGGTACCTATCCGATGCAAAGTGAAAGATATTTCAATGCATTAAAAGGATTAGGTGCTACCGTTAGATTGGTTGTCTTACCAAAAGAAAGCCATGGCTATGTAGCTCGTGAGTCTATCCTACACTTATTATGGGAGCAAGATAGATGGCTGGAGAAGTATGTGAAGAATGCACAGAAACCTTAAATGGTTGCTGGAGGCTGGAGACTAGTTGCTAGTCTCTAGTTGCTGGTGAATAAAAAAGGAGGTCTTTTCTTTCTAAAAAGACCTCCTTTTTTAATTAGACCTTTCTACAGCTTGGATGAATAGGTTTAGTTTTTTACCCAATTTTTCCATTTGGGATTTTAGAAGATTATATTTTTCAGACGATTGTAATGATCCGACCTCTTTTAATATTTCAAGATGCTCCATGGTTTCATCGTTGGAGGCCTGGTCGTAAGTCAAAAACCGAATAAAGTCATTCTTGTACCTGCGCCTACCATATCCTTCAACAATATTTACTCTTATAGATTTGGATGATCTTCTTATTTGAGCCCCTGTTTCATACATTTCAAATTTAGGTAAATCCTGAATAGTCATTTTATGGATATCAACAGCAACTACCATTGCCAATTGATATATCTCCAGTTTTTTATAACTCATAGCTTTTTCTTACTTAGTACCAAAACTCGCCAAAAGGTAACAAAACTGGAGGCTGGTTGCTGGAATCTGGTTGCTAGTTGCTAGTCTCTTGTTGGCTAAATCAAAAACCAAGATTCAAAAATCAAACATTCTCACCCCCCAACCCCCTAAAGGGGGATATGATATATGAT
>JAGQWW010000337.1 GCA_020436955.1 Saprospiraceae bacterium
GAAACAAAACACCGGCAAATGGAACAACCGGTTTTTCTTTAATTGCCCTCGACCAAACCAGGCCAAAATTGTATCCAACAATCGGTCTTTCATCCTGATTTCGCTGGTCCACAACAATTTGGGACTGATCATCTACCCCATATAGAAATCGGTAACTCATACCTGCCCCACCTTCTACTGAAACGTAGTCTTTAAATTGGGCCGAGAGCCCTGTAGATAGCAGGACCAAAAAATAAAGTAGTCTTGTTTTCATAGTAGATTTTACGCTATAATCCCAATTGCACCCCCATTTCAAATCCTGCATTCATCAGGTATTCTTTGGCGATGCCATTATCAAGGGTTGGTGAAAAATTCATACGCAAGGCTAAAGCGCCGTATATCTGTACAATTTCGTGAATTTTATACAAAATGCCATGAGAAACATAGCCTCCCAATGCAAATTGATTCACAACTTCCTTGGATTCTTTGGTGGTGTAAGTCCCCTCTTCTCCATTTCTATAAAGCTTTTGCGTAGTCTCCAGGTACATGGATGGGGTCAATCCCAATTCCCAAAATGATTTCCATTTTTTAACAGGCTTTTCCAATCTTACTGCTAAAGGAACCTCCAGATAATCATATGCTATTATCGATCTAAAAGTCTCAGGCATTGGGATGCCTAAGATTTGAACTTCTTTGGTTTTGTAACGGGCAGTTACAAACCGGGCACCGGCTTTTAATACCAAATTTTCTTTAACCGGCAGGTTATAGGCCAGACCTAATCTGTATCCAAACTTCGGCACTTCTTTATTGTCAGTTTGAAAAATTGAGTTATCAGCATCTGAGAAATGGAGGCGATAGCCATAATCAATACTCCCGTTAAATTCAAGGAAACCATGGTCCTGAGCAGCGCAAAAGGTAGTGAGCATTAAAATCATGGAAGTGAAGATTCCGGCCTTCATAGTCAATAAGTTATGGTGTGAAAAAGTTAATTTTAGTCGATTATCGTCTTAAAAGTAAAGAAAAACCCCATATTTTAAAGAATAAAGAACCAATAGGGTACTTGGCATCTTAAAAAGGCGTACACTTGCAAAAATTTTGATCTTTCCTTTATGAATAATTTTAAAGAGGCGGGTTTCCAGCCTCAAATTTTGAAAGCCCTGGACGATTTAGGCTTTTCTACTCCTACCCCAATCCAGGCCGAAGCTTTTCCGATTTTACTTTCATCTTCACAAGATATCCTGGCCTTCGCTCAAACCGGTACCGGTAAGACAGCTGCCTTTGGATTACCTGCAGTGCAGTTGACTGATGTTGAAGATAAATTCGTACAGACATTAATACTTTGTCCGACTCGTGAGCTTTGTTTGCAAATTACCAGCGACCTGCAATCGTATTCAAAATACATCAAAGGTCTTGAGGTATTGGCAGTATATGGCGGGTCCAGTATGGACACACAAATCAGAGCACTTAAAAAAGGTGCCCAGATTGTAGTAGGTACTCCCGGTCGTGTCAAAGATTTGATTAACCGCAACAAGCTTGTCATCGACAGAATTTCCAGAGTCATTTTGGACGAAGCCGATGAGATGCTTTCCATGGGATTCCAGGAAGACCTGGACGAAATTCTGGTTAGTACGCCTGAAGAAAAACAGACTTTGTTATTTTCTGCTACCATGTCAAAACGTGTAGAAGAAATCACCAACAAATATCTGCACAATCCGGCCAAACTAACGGTAGCTAAAGTAAACACTGCTGCTAAAAACGTGAGCCATGTTTATTACATGGTACATGCCAGAGACAAATACGAAGTACTGAAGCGTATTGCTGACCTTGCTCCCACTATTTACGGGATTGTTTTTTGTCGCACACGCAAACAGACCAAGGAAATCGCCTCTAAATTGATGGGCGATGGATACAACGCTGATGCCTTGCATGGTGACATGTCCCAGGCGCAACGCGACGAAGTAATGGCACGTTTCAGATCACGTCAGTTGCAGATTTTGGTGGCAACAGATGTGGCCGCCAGAGGTTTGGACGTGGATGACCTAACGCACGTAATCAATTTCGAACTGCCGGATGACGATGAGGTTTATATCCACCGTTCCGGTCGTACCGGTCGTGCAGGGAAAAGTGGTATTTCAATTGCCATTATCCATACCCGTGAGTCGAGAAAACTTAAGGATATTGAACACAAAGGCAATATCCGCTTTGAGCAGCAAATGGTACCCACGGGAAAAGAAATCTGCACTCAGCAATTGTATGCTTTGATAGATAAAATTGAAAAGGTAGAAGTGGACGAACGATTGATTGAGCCATTCCTTCCTCATATCTATGAAAAGCTTTCCTGGTTGGACAGAGAGCAGTTGATAAAGCATTTTGTTTCAGCAGAGTTCAATCGCTTTTTGGCTTATTATAAAAATGCCAGGGACATCAATATTGGTGGTAAATCTGACAATAAAAAAGAAGTCAAAGGTTCTCCAAGAGAAAGAAGAAGCCGTGGACCATTGGAAAGACTTTTCATCAATGTTGGAAATAAAGATAATCTGACCCCACACCGTTTAATCGGTTTCATCAATGAAGCACTGGATTCAGGTGATGCGAATATTGGTAAGATTGAGATTTATAAAAAATTCTCCTTCTTTGAGATTGACCCTGAAGTAGTAGAGAAGTTGGTGAAAAATGGCTCCAAAATGGCATTTGAAGGTGTAGAAATCAGTATCGAACCTTCAAAAGATAAACCTACCGGTGCTTTTTTACCGAAGAAAAAGAAATCGAAGAGAAGAAACGACGAACGTCCAGCTCGCAAAAAAGGTGGGGGAAGACGAGATAGAAGAAAATAAATGCATAAAAAAGAAGCCGTCAAGATGAAATCGAGACGGCTTCTTTTTTTGGTTTATCCAAAAGTCACATTCAGTGAAATCGGAACAGCTTTTAGTGCTTTTGAAACAGGACAACCTGCTTTGGCACCTTCGGCCATTTGTATAAAAGTAGCTTCATCGATACCGGGAACTACCCCATGTAAATCAAGCGTGATACCCGTAATTTCAAATCCACCTTCCAATTTATCCAATTGAACAGTAGCTTTTGCTTCCAGTCTTTCAGGCGTATATCCTTCCCTTGACAAGCCAAAGCTTAGCGCCATGGCAAAACAGCCAGCATGCGCAGCCGCAATCAATTCTTCAGGATTGGTACCTTCCGTACCTTCCTCATTTTGAAATCTCAATTTTGCGCTATAAGGTGTTTCCTTCAACAAGCCACTTTGGCCGGTCAATGTTCCACTTCCTTCAGCTCCGGTTCCTTTCCAAACAGCAGTTACTTTTCTTTTCATGATTAGTTGATTTTTTTATTAGTCTTTTATTGGTCTTTGGTCTTTAGTCTTTAGTCTTTGGTGGCTTTTCGTAATTCGTAATTAGGTCATTTCCTTCATCCTCCATCTTCCATCTTCCATCCTCTATCCTCTTTCTTCTATCTTCCTTCCTCTAACCTTTTCGCTTCCTCCTTTATACCATGTAACTGGACAGGCTTTCGTTTGGTTCTGAGTTTAAGATTAAGGAATTCAACTAACAAGGAGAAAGCAATGGCAAAATAAAGGTATCCTTTTGGAACCGTGCCAATCTCCTGGAAGGCAATTTTCAGATGAGCTAAATGAGCGCCTTCAGCTATCAGCATAAAACCTATAAGAATTAGGAAAGCCAATCCCAGCATTTGGATGGTAGGGTGTTCGTTTACAAAATTACCAACCGGACCTGCAAA
>JAGQWW010000338.1 GCA_020436955.1 Saprospiraceae bacterium
CCTTGACCACGTAGTCAACATCCCGCTTGAAGATGGCGTGCGCCTTGAGCGCCTGGTGCACGTGGTGGACCAGTTCGATGTTTTCAGGGGCGTAGAGGTTGTCCACCCGCAAAGATTGCTCCACCTTAGAAACCCCTTCTTCGGTGAGAGCGGCGGTTCGAGATTTTTCCTCAATGGTAAAGTCCGCTTCTTTCTGCAAGCGCGGAATCACTGCGTTGATCGTGTAATACTTGTCGGTCGATTCTTCGGTCGGACCACTAATAATAAGCGGAGTACGTGCCTCGTCGATCAAGATGGAGTCGACTTCGTCCACAATACAATAGTGGAGTTCTCGCTGGACGTAGTCTTCCAGGCGAAACTTCATGTTGTCGCGTAGGTAGTCAAATCCAAATTCGTTGTTGGTACCATAGGTAATGTCTGCATTGTAAGCAGCTCTTCTCTGTGGAGAGTGAGGACGGTATTTATCAATACAATCTACGGTAAGGAACAAAAATTCGAAAATAGGTCTGTTCCACTCGGCATCACGTCGGGCCAGGTAGTCGTTTACGGTTACGATGTGTACACCCTGGCCTGAAATACCATTCAGATAGGCCGGCAAAGTTGAAACCAAAGTCTTACCCTCCCCTGTCTGCATCTCGGCAATCTTACCATCGTGGAGTACCATACCACCAATCAACTGTACATCGTAATGAATCATGTTCCAGGTGATATCACCACCGGCAGCTTTCCAGCTATTGGCATACAAGGCATCGTTACCTTCGATTTTTATATAGGTATGGTCAGGTAAAGCTGCCATATCTCTGTCAAAATCGGTTGCCGTAACGCGCATCACCTGATTTTCTGAAAACCTTCTGGCGGTTTCTTTTACTACCGCAAAGGCTTCAGGCAACAAGCTTTTTAAAATAACCTCCAACTCCTTATCTCTTTCTTTTTGCAGTTCATCCAATTCTTTGAAAAGAGCTTCCTTTTCATGGATGTCTTCCATTTCGATGGCTCGACTTCTTACAGTCTTCAAATCTTCATCGATACCGGCGAGGTGATCTGCAATTTGCTTTTTGAATTCCTTGGTTTTGTTCCTCAACTCATCATTGGAAAGGCCTTTTAACCTTTCAAAATATTCGTTGATTTCATCCACCAATGGTTGGTAAAGCGCAACGTCTTTTTCCTGTTTAGTTCCAAATAGGGACTGTAGGGGATTCTTTAAGAATTTAAGCATGTTCGGTTTTATTTTATCGGGCGAGGATACGGGCACCCGGCTATATTTTTTTTAATAAAATAGGATATTAAGCTTAAAGGGATTTTAGCAATTTTTGTTTCCTTTTCTAATATCGAATAAAGATACAATATCTTTGAGGCGGTATCAGTTTCGGATTGCCAATTTGAAGTTCAATAACAAAGCTTCCAAATAAAGGGGCAAAGGAAAAAACTTCCCTGGAAATTTCCAGTTTCTTTATGTGAACATTATTCGTTCCAAGTAGTTTTTTCGGCCAAAATGACATAATCAATGCAACAACTCCTGCCAATAACGGTGTTTTTCATTTCTCTGGGCTGTCTTTTTAACGCCTGTAGTCCTGAAAATGATGGCACGAAAAATATCAGTGACTATTATTATCCAATGGATAGTCTGAATGAAGGATTGGTTTATGAATACAAAGCAGTGAATAATGACAGCATGAGTGCTCTGTACAATTATTACCGCACGGTAGAAAGTATGGACGAAACTTTTCTGGTTGGTGTTCAATACGATCCTTTCTTTCAACCCAGTCAATTGTCAAGAGAAAAAGTGGTTAGTAATGGTGTGAAATTAGTCGAGAGTTTTATTTATCTCAATGATTCGACCGGTACCTCTACTCAAATACCCATGGATATAATAGCCGGTGTTACTTTTCCTTTTGAGGTGAGGGATAGCGGAGGCATTTTCCTTTACAACGTAAAATGGTTTGACAATCCGGGCGATACAACCGTTTATACAAGCGTGATACGCAACCGACGGTATGAAAAAGACACTACTGTTAATTACAAAGGTGAACAATTACCCGCTGTGCTTTTTTCCGTTAGAGAATTGGTGGAGAATTTCAATGACGGGTTTTGGGAAAAAGAGTTCAATAGCAAAGAATTGTACGCCAAAGGAATTGGATTAGTCTATTTTAAAAAGGACATTTCCCCTGATTTTAAATTGGAATATGCTTTGTACGATCGATATCCAATGGAAGTACTGGAAGCGAAATTAAAATAAAAAGCCCCCTGAATCCAAATAGAAAATGAATTACCGATTTTTACTTTTTTTCTTATTCATTATAGCTTTCGCTAAAACGGGAGATGCACAAATTTTTCCTCCGGATTTCCAATGTGTGAAAAGCGATACCCTCTTTTGGCAACCGACTAATAACCCATGCGGCCCTTTTCAACAATACGAAATATACGTGTCAGATGACCCCAACGGGCCTTTTGTATTATTAGCTATCATAACAGATCAAAACCAGACATTTTTCCCAAATCCTACCAATCGATTACAATACTATTACCTACAAGCAATCCATGATTGTCCCGGTGAAATGCCTTTACAATCGGACACACTAAGCAATACCCCACCCGGCATTGGCCCCTTACAAAGTGTTTCTGTCGATGGTCCAAATGTTATTTTAAATTGGGCTCCCAGTCCCTCCCCGCAAACCGAAGGATATATCATTTACCGGGTTACCGACCTGGGAACCATACCCATTGATACTGTTTTTAATACCACTACCTATATAGATACGGGCGCAGACCCACAGAATAAGGAAGAAGCCTATTTTGTAGTTGCGCTGGACCCTTGTGGCAACATCAGCCTCTTTGGGTCTCCGCATAGGACCATCTTGATTGATGGCGTGGTAGACTCCTGTCAACAGACCATTTCCTTAAGTTGGAATGCTTATCAAAATTGGACCGGCGGTATTGCCAGAACCATTATCTACGCTGGCGAAAACGGAAGAAGCCCTGTCCCTGTTGATACAGTTGTTGGGGCTACCCCAGCCTACACGCTGGAGGGTATAGATAAAGATTCGGTGTATTGTCTATTTGTGGTAAGTGAAGAAGCAGGAACCCCAAATTTTGCCGGTTCCAATGAAATATGCATTCAGGCCAATATCGTTCAGCCTGTAAGGGATTTGTACGTCTCTAATGTTTCTTTCAATTCCAACAACGAGATACAGGTATCCTACTTTTGGTCACCAAATGCTGACCTGGCCGCTGCCAATCTTGAATTTCAAAAATTGGGTGATGATGTAATCAGTCTTCAAACAATCAATTTCACAAATCCGCTTACCGGAAACAATAGCCTTTCGTTTTCCATTCCTCCAGGCACACCGGATAATACACGTTGGTTGTTTGGTATTAGTACCGAAGATGATTGCGGAGATATCAATACGACTGCTCAATCCAGACCTGTTTTTCTTTCGGCTCAATCAGGCGGCAATTATTCGAACTTCCTAAACTGGGAGCCTTTGACAATAGGAAATCTGAATGTTTTGGATTATACCGTTGCAGTTGAAATCAATGGCATTTTTACTACCATCGCAACGGTGGCAGGCAATGTGTTAAACTACGAACATGTGCTGGATCCTACCAACCCTGACATTTTTAACCTGTGTTACAGAATAGAAGCAAGGTCAGAATTGACCCTTCCGGATGGCAGTACCCGAATTATTTCACCCTCCTATTCCAATA
>JAGQWW010000033.1 GCA_020436955.1 Saprospiraceae bacterium
AAAAGCATACAGAAGTTACCAATTGATTTAAAAACTGCCTGGGATTTCTTTTCTTCCCCCAAAAACCTTTCAGTAATAACCCCTCCCGATTTGGATTTTGTTATCAAATCGGAACTCCCTGAAAAAATGTACCCGGGAATGATGATAAAGTATACCGTAAAGCCAATGCTCGGTATTCCCGTGACCTGGGTGACTGAAATAACGCATGTGGAAGACCTTAAGTTTTTTGTAGATGAACAAAGAGTGGGTCCCTACTCCATTTGGCATCACCAGCATTTTTTCAAAGAAATTGAAGGTGGAATAGAAATGACGGACATCGTCGATTACAAATTACCCTTTGGGATA
This sequence comes from Saprospiraceae bacterium, assembly GCA_020436955.1. Classification (GTDB taxonomy): domain Bacteria; phylum Bacteroidota; class Bacteroidia; order Chitinophagales; family Saprospiraceae; genus JAGQWW01. The sequence goes on from JAGQWW010000033.1 coordinate 346, forward strand.
ATTGGCGACATTACCCATCCCTTCCTTGTAAAACCAAGGCTTAACCAGATTTTTGATTACCGTTTCAAAAAACTGGAGGAGCTGTTTGGGAAAATGTGATTTTGAAGAATGAATTTTCCCGGTTTCTAAACGACACAAACTAAAAAATCCGGATACCTAATTCTTTCAAAATAAAATACTTAGTGGTAACATTACGGTAACCCTACTTTACATAAAATTAAAGATGAAAATCATCATTTAGTACTATCAAACGAATCGTGTTTGCTATTTTTGCGCCATCCTTTTTAACAAAAATTTCAAACATGAGTATGAGAAAGGCTTTTTACTCCCTCTTGTTTTCAGCGCTAACCACTTTCGCATTTGCACAAAATGTGACTGGTGTTGTTTTGGACGCTGAAACCGGTGAGTCACTTATTGGTGCTTCTGTAACTGTAGAAGGTACATCAATGGGAACGACCACTGACTTCAACGGTAGATTCACCATCAAAGAAGTATCTAATGGTGACTATACCTTAGTAATTACTTACACTGGATATGAGACTACAGAAATGAATGTTACTGTTGCAGGTAACAATGTAGATCTTGGTACAGTAAAGGTAGGTTCAGACGTTATTGGTTTGGAACAAATCAATGTTGTTGCATCTATCGCGATCGACAGAAGAACTCCTGTTGCAGTTTCTACTGTAAAAGGACAGGAAATCGAAAGCAAACTGGGTAACCAGGAATTTGTTGAAGCTTTGAAGAGCACACCTTCTATCTACACTACCAAAACAGGTGGTGGATTTGGTGATTCTAGAATCAACGTTCGTGGTTTTGCACAGGAAGACATCGCTTTGCTTATCAATGGTATTCCGGTAAACGGAATGGAAGACAACAAAGTTTACTGGTCCAACTGGGCTGGTCTTGGTGACGTTACCAGAACTATTCAAATCCAGAGAGGTTTGGGAGCTTCTAAATTAGCAGTTGCCTCAGTGGGTGGTACTATCAACATTATCACCAAAACTACTGACCAGGAGCAAGGTGGAAGTATTTCACAGTCTATCGGAAACAACAACTACAGAAAGACTTCTTTCACTGTTTCTACCGGTAGAACTGAAAACGACTGGGCATTCACTTTCTCAGGTTCAAGAACAACTGGTGATGGTTACATCGCTGGTACTTACATCGATGCATGGTCTTACTTCATGTCTATCGCTAAAGAATGGGGTGGAAACCAGCAGTTGATGTTCACTGCTTTCGGTGCTCCTCAGCGTCACGGTCAAAGAGACTTTGTTCACTCTTTGAATACGCTTAAAAATGTATATGGTATCAAATACAATGACGATATCGGACCATACAGAGGTGAAACTTACAATTGGAGAGAAAACTTTTACCACAAACCACAGGCTTCTTTGACATACATCAACGATTTGAATGCAAAGACCAGCTGGGTAACTTCACTTTACGGTTCTGTGGGTAGAGGTGGTGGAACTGGTGACCTTGGTGGATTGAACGGAAGAAGAAACGAATTCCGTCAGCCTAAAGATTCTTATGGCGAACACCAGTGGGATCAGTACGAATTGTACAACAGCGGCCAGGAAAACACTTTGTACGACAATTCTTTGGCTCCATTGACTTATTCAATCGATGGTGGCGCGGAAAGAACAGGTCAGATTGCTTCTCTAAACGATGGTCTTATCAAAAGAGCATCTATTAACGAGCACAACTGGTACGGTGTTTTGTCAACAGTAAATCACCAAATCACAGACAACCTTAACTTCAATGGTGGTGTAGATGTAAGATTCTACAACGGTAGACACTACCGTAAATCCATTAACCTTTTGGGTGCTGATTACTGGTTTGACAGAGATAATATCAACAATACTGCTGACTGGGTTGACTTCAACGGTGACGGCGTAAGAGACGCTAACGAATTGGGTAACTTGGTTAAGCCAACAAACGATGCGAATAATACACTTTTTGGTTCAGTTGAAAACGACCAGAAAATTGACTACGCAAACGACGAAGATATCAACTGGTATGGTGCATTCGGTCAGTTGGAATATGTAATGGACAATGGTTTGTCTGTTTTCGTTTCAGGTGCATTGAACTATACTCAGATGAGAAGATACGACTACTTCCTTAAGCCAGAAGGTGATCAGGTAACTGACTGGTTCAGCTTCCTTGGAGGTAACGTAAAAGGTGGAGCTAACTACAACTTTGATGGTAAAAACAACGTGTTCTTCAACGCGGGTTATATCTCAAGAGCTCCTTACTTCGATGCATTGTTCCCAACTTTCAACAACGACGAAGCTAACACTGATGCAGTAAACGAAGGTGTAACTTCTTTCGAAGTTGGATACGGACACAGAAGCCGTATGTTGAGAGCAAATATCAATGGTTACTACACTTCATGGACCAACAAAACTACTGTTAGCAGCTACGACGATGCTAACAACCAGAACTACTTCTTAAACCTATTGGGTGTTGATGCAACACACATGGGAGTTGAGTTGGATTTTGAAGTTGCATTGACCTCTAACTTCAACGTTAAAGGTTTCGCATCTATCAACAACTGGGAATGGGCAAACGACCCTAACGGTGTTGTAACTGACGATATGAACAACGTAATTGGTGAGTCTACTTTCTTCTTGAATGGTTTGAAAGTAGGTGATGCTGCTCAAACTACAATGGGTCTTGGTGCAAACTGGGATCTTGGAGCAGGTGTGTCTTTGGATGCTCAAGCTAATTACTACGAAAACCTATACGCTTCTTACCAGCCTGGTGACAGAGACGATGAAACTTTGAAAGGTGTTCAGGCATTGAGATTGCCTCACTTTACTTTGGTTGACATGGGTATGACCTGGAAATTCAAAGTAATGAATATGGACTCTAGAATCCGCGTTAACGTGAACAACATATTCGATACACTTTATGTTGCTGAAGCTAACGACAATCCGGATCCAGACCAGCCTAACATCAATGACGACAGAGGTTCTGCAGCTTATGATGCACTTCTTTACGGAACCAATGGTTGGTTCGGTTTCGGAAGAACCTGGAACGCTACATTGAAAGTAAACTTCTAAGAACTACTCGTTTTTAGATTTGAATAATGAAAAAGGCCACCCAGTTCGCTGAGTGGCCTTTTTCGTTTTTTTTATGTAGAAAGGGAATTAACCGCCTGACTTTTTGGTTTTGGAATATCCTTTTTCCAATAATAAATTCAGGACTTTATCCCTATGGTCCCCTTGAAGCAAAATCTCACCATCTTTAACTGATCCTCCTACCCCACATTTAGACTTTAACATTTTGCCCAATTCTTTCAAATCGTCTTCAGTACCTTCAAATCCGGTCACTAAAGTTACTTCCTTTCCTTTTCGCTGTTTTCTGTCCAACAGGATACGTAAAACTTGCTGATCCGTCGGCAGTGTATCTACATCTTCCTCTTCGTAGTTGAAAGAAAAATCAGGATCTGTAGAAAAAACAAAACCCTGGTTATCTCGCTTATTCTTTTTCGACATATCTAAACCTTTTGATGAATTACAAATTTTATAAAAATCAGGGAAACCTGCTTTGTTTATTTAATAACTTTTGAAACCTTTACCCTGACAAAAACGCTACCTTGAGCAAACAGTTCCCACATTCCTATATCGCAATTGAAGGTAATATCGGCGCCGGTAAAACTACCTTTTGCCGCATGCTCCAAAAGGATTATGGTTTTAAACTCATTCTGGAACAATTTACCGACAATCCCTTTCTACCTTTCTTTTATGAGCATCCGGAGCGATATGCTTTCCCAGTTGAGTTGTTTTTTATGACAGAAAGACACAAACAACTCCAGGAAGAACTCTCACAAGGTGAACTATTTTCTAAACTCATCCTCTCTGATTATTATTTTTTAAAAACGTTGCTGTTTGCGAAAAGTAATTTGATGGATGAAGAATTCAGATTGTTTCAACGACTGTTTTCCGTTTTAAACAATACCTTCCGGAATCCCGATCTATTGGTGTATCTGCATCGCCCGGTTCCTGATTTACAAGCAAATATTAAAAATCGTGGACGAGATATGGAGCAGAAAATACCGGATGATTACCTTCAAAAAATTCAACAAGCATATTTCGAGTTTTTTAAAAATGAATCCCAATTCCCTATCCTTATCATGAATGTAGAAAAGGTAAATTTTTGGGAAGAACCCGAGGCTTACGACAAAATGGTAGCAGCTCTCCAGCAAACTTATCCACCCGGTATCAACCACCTGGACCTTCAAGAAAAAACTGTAACAAAAAACCTATAGAAAGCGACTAAAGACAAAGGGTCAAATTAAAATTTTTCTACCTTCGTTGCAATAAGCCGAACCTTTAGATTGTTTTTCTACCATCACCAAACGACAAAACGGAATCTCCCAAAAAAACTAGTTCATGATTTTTAAACAAAGTCTTGTCGGATTCATCCTTTTGCTGGCTTCCCTGCAATTGAGTGCCCAGAAAACTACCGTGTATACTGAAGCGCATGAAGACTTCAAACGCGGTATAGGTTTTTACGACCAGGGACTCTACGCTCAATCCATTGAGGAGTTTGAAAAAGTGCTGGCCAAATTGAGACCGGTAAATGAAGCAGATGCCGATTTGCTTCGCACCAAAGCTGAATTGAAGCTGGCAAATGCTGCCATCCGCCTTCAATTGCCGGACAGTGAAAAAATGATCCTCGATTTTATCCGAAAATACAGCCCGGATCCAATTTCCAATCAGGCATTACGCGATGTGGCCAACTATTACTTCGACAGCCGTCAATATGACAAGGCCATTGAGTTTTATGAATTGGTCCCAACTTACCAATTAACGAGTTCTGAAAGGGCTGAAGTCAAATTTAAGCTTGGGTACAGCCATTTTGTCCAAAAAGATTTCCCGGAAGCCAAAGCAAACTTTTACCAGATTAAGCAGGTACCGGGCAATGACTATTATTACCCTTCCAACTATTATTATGGTTTATGTGAATTTTTTGAAGGGAACTACAATGAAGCCATCAAAAGCTTCGAAATCGCAGAAGATTATCAGCGATACCAACCCTACATTCCTTATTACCTCACGCAGATTTATTTTGCTCAGGGTAAATATGATGAGCTAATCCGGTATGCAGAAAACAAACTTAAGATTAGCAACCTGCGCAATGAAGAAGAAATCAGACAATTAATTGGTCAGTCCTATTTCGAAAAGGGCATGTTTGAAGAAGCCCTTCCCCATTTGGAATATTACGCTTCACATTCTTCCAAAATGCGTGAAGAGGAATTTTACCAATTAGGCATTACCCAATACAGAACAGGTCATTTTACAGAGGCCATCCCAAACCTTGAGCAATTGTCACAGGCTGATAGCAAAATCGGCCAACACGCTATGCTGATTTTAGGTGACTGTTATTTGAAAGCCGGAAACAAGGCAGGAGCTAGAAATGCTTTTGCCATTGCCAGTCGCATGGAGTACGACCCGGTCATTCAGGAAGATGCCACCTTCAATTTCGCTAAGCTATCTTATGAAACCAAATTTGACTCGGATGCATTGTCAGCGCTTCAAGTCATTAAACCGGAATCCAACTATTATGCAGAGGCTCAGGAATTGATGAGCGAATAGTTTCTCAATTCAAGAGATTATGCCAAGGCAATTGAAATAATAGAAGCCATGCCTTCTAAGACTCCAAAACTTCGGGAGACTTACCAAAAGGTGACTTACCTGCGTGGCCTGCAATTATACCAGGCAAATGATTTGACTGGAGCAAAATCCTTGTTTAGAAAATCACTTGAAAACCCGGTTGATGTTCAGACAAAAGCCTTGTCTACTTTTTGGCTGGGTCGTATTGCCTATGACCAGCAAGACTTTGGCACTGCTATTTCTCAATTGGGGCAATACTTGACACTTTCCAAGACGCTAAAAAATTTGCCGGATGAAGCTTCTCCCTACATGGCCAATTACATTTTGGGTTATTGTTATTTGAAGCAAAAGAACTATACCACAGCACAAGGATATTTCCAGGAGTCAGTTGCAGGCATAAAAAGGAACAAACCTTTCATTGAAAACCAAATGGTGGAACACAATGTACTAGGTGACGCCATCTTAAGAGCCGGTGATTGCCTTTTTAAAAGAAATAAATATCCGGAAGCTATCAAGTTCTATGATGAAGCCATCGATGGTGGTCATGCCGGATTTGATTATGCCATGTTCCAAAAAGGAACCATCGACGGTCTGCTTGGAAAAAGAACGGAACAAATTCTTGCCTTTGAAAACCTGGCAAAAAGATATCCTGATTCTGAATATGCCGACGATGCACTATTTGAGCTTGGACGGGTGTATACAGAGATCAACAGGTTGAGTGAAGCAACCCAACCCCTTAAAAAGCTTGTTACAGATTACCGGGGGAAATCTTCCCTTGTAAACAGAGCTTTGATTCAGTTGGGCTTAGTCTCCTATAACCAGGGGAATCTTGAAGTGGCTATCAACTACTACAAGCAGGTGTTTGCCAATAATCCAACCCCCGGAGAAGCTAACGAAGCATTGAGTGCACTGGAAGAAATTTACATCAACAACCTGGGTCGTCCGGAAGAGTATACCACCTTCCTGGAAACGGTACCTGGTTACAAAGTCGATGAATCTGCAAAAGATTCCATCAATTTTAAAGCAGCCGAATCTCAATATGAAAACGGCAATTTTGACAGAGCAATCAGTGGATTTACTTCCTATATCAACAAGTTTCCAAATGGACAAAATCGCTTAACTGCATCTTTTCACCGTGGAAACTCTTACTACGAGCTGAAAAAGTATTCAGAAGCCTTACGCGATTATGAATATGTCATCAATCGAGGTCCAAGCCGTTTTTATGCTGATGCTATTGAATTTGCAGCATTGATTTCTTACAACCATGAAAAAGACTTTAGCAGGGCCTATAACTATTATACCCTGATGGAGAAAAATGCGCCTAGTGCCGAAAAGAAATTTGAAGCGCAATTAGGTGCCATGCGTTCAGCCTACCGCACCAACAATTCTGCAGCTGTGTACGAAAACGCAGAAAAGGTCGCCAACAATCCTAAGGCAACGGTAGAGCAACAAGCCTTGGCCAACCTTTTTATAGGAAAGATCTCTTCAGATAAAAAGAACTTTGACGAGGCGCTAAAGGCTTTTGAAAAGGTAAAAAGCCAGGTAGACAATGAATATGCTGCCGAAGCCAGATATCAAATTGCATACATCTATTATGTGCAACGCGAATTGGATAAATCATTGGAAATCTGTGAACGTGCCAACCGTGAATCAGCCGGGCATCCTTACTGGGTGGCTAAAAGCGTGATTCTGATGGCAGACATTTATACAGAACGAAATGATTTACTCAGTGCCAAAACCATTTTGGAGGCCGTTATTGAAAATTACAAAGGAGATGAGGAATTGATTCGCATAGCAAAAGCGAAAAAAGAACAGATTGACGCCCTTTTGGAGAAAAATAGCAGGCTGGAAACCGCATCTCCAAATGGCATTATTGAAATGGATGAAGGCAATTAATCAGTCCCAAAACACCCTCGAAAATGAAAAATCTAATCAGATATAGTTTTGCATTGCTTGCAATGGCCTCCTTCAGCATCGGAGCCATTGCACAGGAAGATTTACCTTCAGGAGAGGTAGATGTAATAAAGAACTTTGATGCGCGATTGCTGGATGCAGAAATTCTGCGGGTCGATCCACAATTGCCTCCTGCTGATACGACTACCAAAAGGCAGACCTACAGCATTCCTGCGAGAACCATACAAGTGGAATACCTGCCACCGGCCATACGACCTTTGGCTATGAAACGTCAAAGTATGGAGGAGATTTACAACGGATTTGCCAAATTAGGTGCTGGGCTTCCTAATTCAATATTCGGTGAGGCCGGCTATGGTATGTTTTCGAATGAGAAGTACGACTGGAATGTTTACCTGAAACACCATTCGGCCAATAACAATAAAAACATTGAAAATCAGCGCTTCTCAGAAAATGAAGGCAAAATAGAAGGAACCTATTATTTTGATGAAGGTTTTGCTGTCAATGGACGCATTGGTTATTCCCGTGATCTCAACTATTTTTATGGTTATACCCAGGATGACCGTTTTCAGGATACCTCTTTTACCAAAGATGATGTCCAGCAACGATTTTCCAAATTCAATATCGGTGCTTCCATTTTTAATGGTGTTCAGACTGTAGGTGATGTAAATTATAGCGCAAGCGCAGACTTTTACCGTTTGCAAGACAATTATGCTTCCAGGGAAAATGGATTTGACTTAAATATCCATTTGACCAAATGGTTCAATGAAAAACATCCATTGGCCGTTACCATCAGAACCGATTTTAACCAGCTGAGAGATACAATTAAGAAGAGTCTGAACAACTTCTTCATACAACCGAACTTCACGTATCATAGCGACTATTTCAGGGTGAAGGTGGGAGTCAATATTGCTACCAGCAATGACAAGTACAGCTTCTTCCCCCAAGTTGAAGCAACAGTGCCCATTTTGGGTAGCCGTTTGGCAGCTTTTGTCGGGGCAGACGGTACCTTGTCCAAAAACACCATGGCAACTTTGACCGCTATCAATCCATTCCTCAATACAAGATTCTCACCCATTAACACCAAGTATTGGGATTATTACGGTGGGCTAAAAGGAAGCATTAGCGGTGTAGAATACCAGGCAAAACTAGGGTATAAACAAACCCAGGATTTGGTCCTTTTTGTACCCAATTACGATTATATAGCACAGCGTATCGTTCCTTACAATTTCAATGTCATCACCGATAATGCGAACATATTCTACATCGGTGGATCTCTTGAAGCAACAATCATAGACGGGCTGTCTATCCTTGGTGCTGTGAATAGCAGTGTTTACGACCTGGAAACAGAGGAAGACCCCTGGGGACTTCCTTCCCTTACCATCAATGGAACCATAAAATACCTGGCTTTAGAAGGAAAGGCCACTGTAAAAGCCTCCCTTTATGTTGAAAACGGAATCCCCTTCCCAACTGAAGCCGGTATTTCAGAAAATCAGAACGGGCTTTTTGATATCAGTGTAGGTGGTGAATATAGATTTTCAGAGCATTTTGGTGCCTTCATTGATATTTACAACCTATCTGGCGTCAAGAGAAGGAGATGGTACAACTACCCTACTTTTGGCATCAATGCTTTGGTGGGCGTGACGGCAAGATTTTAGAGGGAATTCTGGCTGTTGGCTATTAGCTATTGGCTGCTAGCAAAAGTTTTTTTTGATTGGCGAGTAGCGAAAGTCGAACAGCAAATAGACAATCCATTTCATATGCCGCCCTTTGAGGGGCTTAGGGGATGATTTTTAAGCACCATCTATCAAAAAAAATGAAGATAAACATCAAGCCGGGTTGTGGAAATTCTCCAAAGATAGAAACGATTAAAAATCTAACCATTTATTTTGCTTCCTACGACCTGGAGAAGATGCAAGCCTATTTCGATGATAATATCTGCTGGACCCTGGTAGGAAACGAACCAATCATCGGGAAGGAAAATTTCATTGCTGCCTTACGGGAAATGAGTGATAATAAAGCAAGCGAGCTAACTATTACCAGCATCCTTACGCACGGTAAAGAAGGAGCCATTCAGGGTATTATGAAAATGGATGATGGCAATGAATTTGGCTTTGCAGATTTTTACGAATTTACTTCTGCAGGAGCTAAAAAAGTAAAATCCATCACTTCTTACGTATTGCAATATCCTTAAAACCAGGCAAACCAAAAGGGCAACTAATTCATCCGAATTAATTGCCCCTTTACATTTATAAAAGCCAATAGCCTTATAGCTTCACGAACAATTTCGTCTGCTGCCTGCCTTCCAATTGAACCCTTACGTAGTAATTTCCACGTGGGAATCTTGAAGTTTCAATAGGCACACGATGCGTTCCTGCATATAATTTTCCATCCATTACAACAGAAACTTCTGCTCCCATACCATCAATCAAGGTAATACGAACGCGCTCATCTTCACTTTCAAACAAAATTTCAGCGTTATCAACCACCGGATTAGGGAAAACATTCAACTCAAATGCATCAACAGGAGCCTTGCCAGCATATTTGCCAGGCTGGGTACATGGATCAAGGATAGGCATGTATTCAAAATCATCAAAGATTAAAGATTTAACTTCATCTTCTTCCACTTCAAACCAATCCATCAAAAGAGAACCATATATATTTCTAAAGTCATTTTGCATTGGAACACCTTCCTGAACCGCAACATCAGGAGCAATTTCAGGATTCTCTCCTACAAAACCACCACTCAAACATTTTCCAAACAGGAACATAGGAGCTGCAGTACCATGGTCCGTACCATTCGATGCATTGGAACGAATCTGGCGTCCAAATTCTGAGAAGGTCATACCAATAACCCGCTCTTCCAGATTCTGACGATACAAGTCCTCCTGGAATGCTGCAATTGCATCCGAAAGCGTCCGCATTAGATTGGCGTGGTTACCTATGGTCGTATCATTGGTGTCTACCTGATTAGCATGTGTATCAAATCCACCAATAGAACAAACGAATACTTTGGTTGCAAGACCGCCGGAAATCAGCAAAGCAACATTTTTCAACTGGTTGCCCAGGCTTGTATTTGGATAGGTTACCGTATTGGCTCCATGTTTGGCAGCGCCGGTAATAACATCGTTGTATTTGTTAGTTTGATCAATGGCTTGTCGCAAAAATCTCAATTCATCACCATAAGGTGTATCAGGCGGCTCTGAGTCTTGTCCCTGATTCAATGCTGAAAGAGAAAACGGGTTGGTTAGCGCTAAGCTAAAATTAGACGCCTCACCCTGACAGGTTTCCGACACCAAAGAACTCATTGTCAACGCAATAGGGCTATTGACATCCACATTTGGATAAGCATCAGGGAAACCGGGAAAACGTGTGTCGAAGTAGCGACCCAACCATCCGGAACTGACAAATTCATCAGCTGCAGAAGCAGAAGTCCAAATGTCGGTTGAACGGAAATGAGACCTATTCTGACTAGGATAACCGGCACTATGTACCACTGTTAATTTGGCATTATCGTACATTTCCTTCAATCCGGTCATTGCGGGATGCAATGCAGTAAGACCATTCAAATCCAGGACAGCATTTTCAGGCAAAATGATATTCCCCCTGGCGTTTGCCAGATTATCGTATTGATCCAAAGGAATAACCATATTCAATCCATCGTTTCCGCCCAACATTTGGATGATAACGATAGCACGGTCATTTTCCGGTCTTATCTTTTTTAAAAATCCGGTACTTGGAAGTACCCCTAATTGCATACCATTCAACATCAAAGGCGTTCCAACGGCAGCTGCTGCAGATGTTTGTAAGAATTTCCTTCTTTTCATTTTTTAAAAAGGTTTTGTTGAATGGATGAATTAACTCAAGAATGATTCAGGCATTTCTAAAATACCGTTTAAGAGTGCTCGCAACTTGGAATCGATAGCATTTTTCATATCCTCGTCATCGGGGTCAGAAACGTACATATTATATTCCAAGGTCCACTCATAATCCGGCAAGCCTGGAATAAGCAGCTCTTTTAAATAGTCTTTTTGACTTTGAGAGATGGGCTGAGGCATAAACAACCGCACCAGATCATCAATCAATTGGTTAGGTTCAAAAGGATTGTCCATCCTTTCAACCAATTTCAAGACATCTAACCGCACATTTGTCAAGGGAACTCCTCTTGAAGAAGCATACAGAAAATATTTTCTTATGTCTCTTCTTGGAGGTAAGGTGGCCGAATTTATCCAAATTCTATAAAAGCCGGGTTCTTGATAGTAAGCTTTCCATCCTGCGACACTTGGATGACGGAAATACTCCATTTGCATGAGGTTGAACTTCCACTGATAATCATAAGCTTGCCTCAATTGAAGGTACCGGTCATATAAATCGGAAGGAATAGTATCTGCATAATAGCAGGCTCTCATTGGACCAAAAATGAAATCAAATGGATTTTTGATCATAGGGCCTACATTCAGCATATCGTGAAAATGCTGACTTTTGAACAATGCCTCCAAAGCAGGTTTGATATTGTAACCTGATCCATGCAATACTTGAGACATCGGTTCAATCACATTGGCTTCCACGTCTGGAGTGATTTTGTAATACACAAAGTAGCGGTACAATTTTCGGCACAGGAATCTCGCACATTCCCGTTTTTTGAAAATCATATCTACCAATAATTTATATTCCTCACCATCTGCATTGTCAATAGTTGCATAATTGAACCTGTGGGAGAATGTCTTGGTGGAAGTATCGTGGTAACTTTGGATGTATTCTGATATATCGTGGTAATACTCATTATACATATTGCTGAAACGCACAATAAATCCGGTCAGCACTTTGGCTGCTGACTGTATATCTGCTTCCGTATAATTTGTATAGTCGCCAAATCGAACCTGCGGTCCTTTTCCAATGGTAAATAACTCAAATAGCTCCCGAGCATAATTCTCATTCGGAGAATTTTTTCTGTTCTGATTTCCATTGAGGTATCGCAACATACCTGCATCAACAGTAACCAATTTAACCAGCTCCTTTACATTGCCCAGGGCATTTTCACGAAGGGTATTGATGTAGTTCCACGTATACATGGGTTCACCTTCATCAGCTGTAACAAAATGGTTATGCCAAAACAAGGTCATTTTTTCACGTAAGTGTATCCCTTCCTTCAACATTTGATCCAAGGTCCAGGCTCTCATGGAGCGAAAACGCATGGTTCGGATATTTCCCAAATTGGAGTCGCCTTGGACATATCCTTTATCCACCCAGCTTTCACCGACCGCACAATAAGGATCATCCTCATAATAATAATTCAGCGGTGGAGCAGGCATTGGAATGTCAGCCAATAGGTTAGCGACCGTACCATCCAAACCATCTTGAGTGGCTTGTCTGATATGTTCAATTGTAGGTCCGAAGGTAGCTCTCCGTAAAAGGTGAGCAGCCTGCTCTGGTCCCCAGGGCCCCGTATATGGGTCTAAACCCGATGCCGGTGGCATAAAGGAATCTTCTTGAACAGACTTATTTTTCGATTTACCTAAAAGAGTTGCAAGAGTAGCTCTTCTATCCATAAATATTATGTGTTAGGAAAGGATAACCTGTAATAAATTGGCTTAGAAGCCAGTTACACATCAAATATGCTATAATTTTAACAGAAAATCCCAAATTTTTTACGCAAATCTGACAAGTACACAAAATAAAAGCCGCCAAGGATAAATTCCTAGGCGGCTTTTTCCAAGCTTGTGACGTGGTAATTAGTCCTTTCTGCTCAAAACCGGAACATCTTTTACCACCAATTGGACCGTATCGCGAATACGTTCTTCCAATAGAATTATTTTTCCCTGCTTCAGGTTTTCCAATACATTTTCCTGAGCATGTCTTATTGTTATCAACTCCAGATGCCTGTCGTAGGTCACGTTAAAATTCTCCTTTATTGCTTCTGAAAAGCGCTCTACCCTGTCGTCAATGTCATTGACACAAATACCAAAACTGATGGCTGTATTTTGCATCATATTTACCTGCAGTCGCATCTCCGAAATCTTTTGAAAAAGATAACTCATGTGATGCTCTGCTACAAAAGAAAAATCCCTTGTACTGATATGCAATAAAACCTGATCCGGTTCAATTGCGACCATTGGCGGATAATTATCATCTACGTCAGGCGAAATAAGCGTACCCGGCTTGTCAGGATCAATAAACGATTTTACCAAAAGCGGAATCGACTTATTTTGCAAAGGTTTTATGGTCTTAGGATGAATCACCTTCGCTCCATAATAAGTCATCTCAATGGCCTCTTTGTAGGAAAGCCTGTCCAACTTGGATACATTCTCAAATTTGCGCGGATCAGCTGTTAATACACCC
>JAGQWW010000339.1 GCA_020436955.1 Saprospiraceae bacterium
ACGGTGATATTATCAAGGAAATCAATGGTCATAAAATGTATGACTGGGAAGATGTATCTGCTGCCATCCAATCCACCAAACCAAATGAAAGCATTAATATTTCCCTTGTCCGAAATAACCAGGATTTGAAACTTTCAGGCCAAATGGGTTCTTATGTAGATTCTAAAAGAGAAAAAGCGGAGGAATGGACAGAGGCACAGGCTGAAAAATGGGAAGATTGGGGAGAAAAACAAGCAGATAAATGGGAAGCCTGGGGCGAGAAGTTTGAAGACAAAATGGAAGAGAAATGGGAAAAGAAGTTTGACGGCAGCCGACCATTCCTGGGCATTTATCTGGAAAAAATTTCTGAAAGAAAAGCTCAATTGCTTGGGTTCGACAATCCATACGGTAGTTATGTAAGCGGCGTTATTCCGAATACTGCAGCAGACAAAGCGGGTGTAAAACCATTTGATTACATCTATGGCTTTGACACTTACAGAGTTGGTGCTGATCAGGATTTGGGTGATATCATGTCAAAATATGAACCTGGTGATGATGGTACGCTTCATATTTTTAGAAAGGGTGAACGTAAAGCCTTGAAAGTTACCCTGGGAACAAAATTGGACGCTGCACCTCAAAAAGTTTCGAAATGTGATGAGCCTTTCTTCGGTGTAAGGAACAACTACGGCTCCAGTGTTGATGAATGGGGAGTCAAAATTCAACCGGTAAAAAATTCTACTGCCGAATCCATTGGTCTTAAAGATGGGGACGTAATCTATACCATCAACGGTCATAAAATTATTGACTGGACCGATGTCAGCATTGCTATAGACAACTCCACTCCCGGCAAAAACATCACTGTTGAATATGGCAGAGATGGTCAAAAAGGAAAAGCATCAGGTACGCTGAAAACACTTGGAGAAACCAAGGAATGTGAAGAAAATGAATGGGACATCAAAAATGACTTCGATATTGATGTAGACTTTGATTTTGATGAAAATACTATTGTCAATCAAAGCCCAAGAAGAGACCGTGATCGCGAAAGCAGACCTGATATTTCTGGAATGAATATTACCGTACAACCATTAAGCGAAAATGAAGCAAGGTCTTTCAATTCCAATGCTAACCAAAAAATAAGCACTACCAGCAATCTTAAGGTTAACAACTTGAGGTTATCGCCCAATCCAAGTGAAGGCATGTTCAAAATGGATTTTGATTTGCCTCAAAGTGGTGAAACCCTCGTTAGAATTTTTAATGGTAATGGTAGAATCATTTATGAATATGACTTAGGAAATTATTCCGGCACCTTCCAGGATCAGGTTGATATTAGTCAGAATGGCAAAGGTCAATATTACCTGGAAATTAAACAGGGAAATAATAGTTCCATACACAAGATAGTACTCCAATGATCCATTTTTAAGAAATCACCCTAAAGCCCAAGGCTATCTCTAAAGGCTGAAATTCACCTCACCCGAATTTTGAATTTCATCCAAAAGAGATAGCCTTTTTTGTTTTTACACAATCCGAAAACTTTACCTTCGCAAAAAATATATCCAATGGATTTTGTAGACGAAACCATCATCGAAAATATCGTAGAAAAACTGGGCGCTTCAGATGCTAATTTTGAAAAGCAGGTTGAATATTTAAAAGGAAAATACCCACTGAGGCTGGGATACCTTTTTTCTGAAGATACAGAAGCATTTACCAATGAAGAACAATCACTAGTATTGTTCCTTGGTACCGTGATTATCTCAGCTTGCGAGGAGGTAGCAGGTGGGAAATTGGGAATGGTTGAAGAAAAAGACCTAATGTCTTTTGAAGAAGAAAATTGGGAAAAAATCCAATCAGCCACCGGTACCGGATTCAATAGCAGGTTGGATGTGTTTTTCAAGGATACCGATCAGGAAGATTTATTAGCCTTCATTGAAGACAATTTAGTGGATGATGAAGATAATGTCATTACCAAAGAAGGCCGTGAACCAATTTTCATTTTGTTGAAAACGATGGTTGACGCATGCACCTTGCCAACAGCCTAGACAAATGTTTAGATTTGTCTGCTCCTTGGCCTAAGCGTTTCCATCTTTAGTAGTACTTTACCTTCCTATACATCGGCTATGCAAAAAAAGATATACTTCCTCCTATTATTCTTTGGCCTATTACAGGGCACTTTTACTACTATTTTAGCTCAATCACAATTGGTGGTAGAACTCAAAACAGATGAGTTCCCTTACGATACTTATTGGCAAATTGAGCAATCTGGAAAAGTAATCAAGGAGAAACCACGAGGATTTCAACGAAACACACTTTTCAGAGATACGGTGAATTTAGCGGATAGCGTTTGTTATAGCTTTACCATATTTGATTACAAGGGAAACGGTCTTTGCTGTGAAGATGGTGACGGGTATTATGCCTTGTATTTAAATGGTCAATTAGTCAAAGAAGGGGGTGATTTCCAATTTATGGAATATACTTACTTGAATTGTGCCAACGGAAATGGTTGCGCTGCACCTCTGCCTGCACAACTAGGGCAAACTACTTTTGAAAATGCTAATGAACGCTGGTATGAATTTTCACCAGATACCACGGGCCGTTATTTAATTTCTACCTGCAATAATACAGGCAATTGCCCCACCAAGATTTGGTGTTACAATCGTTGCCATCCAAATCTGACAGGGCGGGATCGCCCCGGTACTTTATTTTATGCTGAAAATAGCTGCGGTAATCATGCAGAAATCTCAGCAACCCTTTTCAAAGATTCAACCTACCTAATCAGAATCGGCTCCGAACCCTGGGATTGTATTTCCAATAAAATCACCTGGTCACTGTCCTTTGAAGGTATTGCTTCCGGCTGTACCGATCCCCTGGCCTGTAATTATGATCCATCGGCTGCCGAAGATGATGGATCATGTATTTATAATGGTGATCCAAATTGTCCTGATGGCCCGGACCTGGCTATCGATGAGCAGAGATTTAAAACCAGTTTGAGACGTAGTGTTTTGAATAATGCTGACGCTTGCCTATTGCAAGAAGGGTGTATAAAAGGTTATGGTCAACGAACCATTATCAGATTTGATACCTGGATCGATAATATTGGAAATACCGACTACTTTGTAGGCAGACCTCCCAATGATGTCTTTTCATCTGATCCAATCTGGGAATTTGATATTTGCCACAACCATTGGCATTATGAAGGCTACGCCAGCTATCATTTATACGATGAAAATGGTAATTCGACCCCGGTCGGATTTAAAAATGGATTTTGCGTAATGGATGTTGGCTGTAATCCAGGTAGTAGTCCTTCTTACAATTGCCAATTTCAAGGTATCAGCACGAATTGTTTTGACCTCTATGATTCATACCTGGACTGCCAATGGATTGATATTACTGATGTTGCTCCAGGAGCTTATACCTTGGTTACACAGGTGAATACCCTTCGAAACCCCGATGCATTAGGCCGAAATGAATTAGGTTATGGTAATAATTGGGCACAGGTTTGTATAGAGATTTTTGAAGATCAGGGAAGCGGTTACAAGGGATTTATTGTAAAAGAAGATTGTGAAAGATATGTCGATTGTTTGGGTGAATTACAAGGAAACGCTCAACCTGATTGTGCCGGTAATTGTAATGGGATTAGGATACAGGGTGACCTGGACCTAAATGCCGATCGAAACAGCCAGGATGTCCTGCTTATGATTTATGGTGCCCTTGAAGACACGCT
>JAGQWW010000340.1 GCA_020436955.1 Saprospiraceae bacterium
GATACAGACCTGCCGCTTGGTTCTTTGTGGCCAAAATCTGCTGTTGGTGGTCCTGATGGTAATTCAATTCACGCCGTTGCAATTGCAACACCAACCGGAGGAAGTACCAACGGTGTTGTGTATGAAGGAGTGGATGGCCATTTATTGTATTATCGTTCGTTGGACGCCGGTGCAACCTGGGATAAAATAGATGTAATTATTCCCGGTATTGATTCCACTGAATATGCCTTTTTAAGTGCAGATGATTATAGTATCGATGCTAAGGGGAATACGATTGCGGTCTTGGTGATGAACCCTTGGGGTGATATTAAGGTGGCAAAGTCAACTGACAATGGTGATACCTGGGAAATATTAACTGTTTACGATTTTCCATTAGGTCCAGCTTATGACTTGGATGGTTATGATGTAGACAGCATTCCTCCTGATACTTTAACCCAGGAAGGAAATGCTATAAAATCTACCGATGGTGCCGGGTCCATTATTATTGATGATAATGGTGGAGTCCATGTTTTTTATGCAGAAATGTGGGTTGGAGATGATGCGTTTACTGATCGTACCTGGTCAATTTATCCAGGTTTGAATTCTATCAATTATTGGAATGAGTCCATGAATGATGAAGGAGGAGTTTCAGTTGCAGGAGTGCTCGATGATGATGGAAATGGAACCTTTGATGTTCCAAGTATTAATGCTTTAGGCTCTTATGGAGCTGGCTTTGCATCTTATCCAACATCTGGACTGGATGCTAATGGCAATATGTACCTGGCTTATTCTGCAGTTTCTGAATTGTATTTCAATGAAAATGCGAATCCTGATTTGCAGCATTATCGTCACATTTACCTGACTCGTTCAACTGATGGTGGTCAGACCTGGTCTGACCCTTACGATATTATTAATCCGGAGTATTCTGAACCTGACTTCTATTCATTTATTGAAGGAGTTTTCCCTTCTATGGCAAAGGTGGTAGATGATTTTGTACATATTGTTTACCAGCAGGATTTTGAACCAGGACATAGTGTATCTGGTGATGAAGATGATATTGCGGAAAACTTTATTGTTTACACTGCTATTCCAGTATATGAATTGACCGGAACTAAAAATGTAGTGAAACCATCTGATATTGGATTTAGAGCATATCCTAATCCGGCTTACAATGAATTGAATTTCCAATTGGCTACTGAAATAAGCGGAGACGTGGAAATCAATGTTTTCAATGCAACCGGACAACTATTAAAAACTCAGCAGCAAGGAAATGTAGCAGCTGGTTTCTTAAATTGGAATATGGATGTTAGCCAATTACCCAAAGGCTTGTACATAGCCAGGGTGACAATTGGAAATACCTATTCTAGTTTGAAATTTTATAAGGACTAAAAAAAATAGCGGCTGTTCCTTTTGGGACAGCCGCTCCTTAAATCTACCCTTTTAACAACTTAGAAAGTTATTAGTATAAGCGCTAAAGAGCACTTACTTCTTTGTAGGGATGACCCCTAATTTGTTTCTGCCAGTTCCTTTTCTTTGATAAAGGTGATAGCTACCTGAGAATGTACTTCAATCTTGTCAAAAGCTGATTCATTCTTTGAAATGATTTCTTGTATCTTACCTTTTGCTGCTTTTAACTCCTCAATCCTTTTCAACGAATCCTGATTTGGTTTCCCAAATCGCTCTTCCCATCCAAAGTTTTTGCGTCTGTGGTAATTGATTTTGTAATCTAACAGGTCCAGGACAATGTCCTTCCCTTCCATTTGTGAAAAGATACCTTTAATTAGATCTACTGTATTTTCTGAATTCTTCATGAGGCTCGGATTGAAATTTTAGTATTAATAGTCCAAAAATGATGTTGAGTGCTTTGGATAGTTCGCGTAGCATGATTTCTTCTGCTTTGAAAGCCAACAAGAGGCTACATCCAAGCATAAAGACTACCATTGGTACGCGGTACCGTAAGAATAAAACATGCATGGTTTTGTAAATTTTGAATCTACTATTGACCCTGACCTAATGAAAAAGCAGGTTCTCCATCGAAATAGTAGAGGTTTTCAGTTTTAATAGTGTCGATATTGTTGTCGATTGCTTTTGAAAGTATCTTAATAATGTCTTCCTTTGAAACCTGTTGGTCGTCACTTGCCTGGAACCTGCATCTCCAATGGTCGGTGCAGAATGTCTCTTCAAATCCTTCCGGCCAAACTTTGATTCCACGATTGGTAATCATGGAGAGTCTGATTTCGCCGCTGTTCAATTTTTGTAGCTCATCTGCCAGCATGTCCGGGCTTTCCCCTTTCCAGTCGACAAATACATCCACACCTGCCAATGTTTTTTGTCTTGCCGGTTTGCGCTTATATTTTGGTATTTGCAATGGTTGGCCATTTTTGTAATGAACCGCGGTGAGGGCCGTAGGCTCCTGACCAAGGTTGGCTATTACTGCATCTGCAAATTCTGTTGTATTTACCTTTTGGG
Organism: Saprospiraceae bacterium; assembly: GCA_020436955.1. Classification (GTDB taxonomy): domain Bacteria; phylum Bacteroidota; class Bacteroidia; order Chitinophagales; family Saprospiraceae; genus JAGQWW01. The sequence goes on from JAGQWW010000340.1 coordinate 2,449, forward strand.
TACTTCTTTCAGGGCTGTATACATCTGCTGTGTGGATACCATCTTCCATGGTTTTCAACCAGGCATTTTGGATTTTTTCCGCAACATTTGACTGGCCGATGTGGTTAAGCATCAAGATAGCACCCTGGATTAGTCCGGAAGGGTTTGCAATGTTCTTGCCTGCAATATCCGGTGCTGAGCCATGGATGGCTTCAAACATGGCACATTCTTCACCAATGTTTGCTGACCCTGCCAGCCCAACCGACCCTGCAATCTGTGCTGCAATATCTGAAACAACATCACCGTAAAGGTTTGCTGTTACGACTACATCAAATCTTTCAGGGCTGTCAGCCAATAAGGCAGCTCCGATGTCTATGATTAGGTTCTCGCTTTCGATTTCAGGATATTCTGCAGCAATTTCTTTGAAAACTTTGTGAAACAAGCCATCGGTTTGTTTCATGATGTTGTCCTTTGTAAAGCAGGTAACTTTTTTGCGCCCATATTGACGTGCATATTCAAATGCGTAGCGGATGATTTTTTCGCATCCCGGACGGCTGATTAATTTCAAGCACTGTACTACTTCGTCCGTTTGCTGGTGCTCAATTCCGGCATACAAATCTTCTTCGTTTTCGCGGATGATGACCAGGTCCATTTTCGGATGCTTTGTTTTTACAAAAGGGTAAAAACTTCTACATGGCCTTACGTTTGAAAAAAGCCCCAACGTCTTTCGGGTGGTAACGTTTAGACTCTTATAACCTCCGCCTTGTGGAGTGGTAATGGGGGCTTTGAAAAATATTTTATTTTTTCTGATGCTTGCCCATGCCTCTTTGGTAATGCCTGAGGTGTTGCCGGAGCGATATACCTTTTCTCCAACTTCAATAAATTCTGGTTGGATGTCTGCTCCTGCAGCTTCCAAAATTCTCAAAGTGGCATCCATAATCTCAGGACCGATTCCGTCTCCTTTTGCTACTGTTATTATTTTTGTCATGATTTTATTTGGTACAAATTTATGTTCGTTTTTATATAAGTATTTATTTAATTTTGTAATGTAATCCATAAATAAAATTTATGAACTTCACATTGCATCAGTTGCAGGTTTTTGTAAAAATTGCTGAAAATCAGAGTATTACGAAGGCGGCTGAAGAGTTGCATTTGACCCAGCCAGCGGTCTCAATTCAGTTAAAAAATTTTCAAGAACAGTTTGAAATTCCACTTACCGAGGTAATAAATAAGCAACTTTTTATTACGGATTTTGGAAAAGAGATTG
>JAGQWW010000341.1 GCA_020436955.1 Saprospiraceae bacterium
GCCTTGTTTAGTCGAAGTTTCAGTCATTTACATTGCCGTAAGCGATGAAATATGGATTGAGCAAATTTTCCTTATTGTAATCCAAAGGTGCCCCCGTTTCAAAATGGAGCACTTTTCCCCCTGCTTCTTCCAGTACAATTTGAGCTGCTCCGGTGTCCCATTCCATCGTAGGTGCGACTCTTGGATACACCTCGGCTTCACCTTTTGCAATCATCAAAAACTTGAGCGAACTCCCTTTGGATACCAATTCGGGATTTTTCAATTTTTCCACAAAAGCTTTTGTTTCTTCATTCATATGCGAACGGGAACTCACCACATGCAATCCTTCATCTTGCATGCTAAAAGGTGCCATAGTCAGTTGTTGGATAGCTCCTTCTTTTTTCAAAAAAGCACCTTCACCTTTAATGGCCCAATACATCTCGTCGAGAACCGGTGCATACACTACGCCAAACACCGGTTTGTTTTTATGCAACAAGGCGATATTAACGGTAAACTCACCATTTCTTTTGATAAATTCTTTGGTGCCATCCAGCGGGTCCACCAACCAACAGTATTCAAAATCCTTGCGTTCTTCGTATGGAATAGCCTTATTTTCTTCTGAAATAATAGGGTAGGCCGGATCCAAGGCTTCTAAACCATCGCAAATTACCTGGTTCGATGCTTTATCGGCCCGGGTGAGGGGTGAGTTGTCATCTTTGCTTTCGACGCCAAAATCTTCTTCGTTCTTATATATTTTTAAAATGGCATCACCGGCTTCTTTGGCGATTTTTAAAAGGGGTTGAATCAATGGACTTAAATCCGTCATGGTTTTTGAAATTTAATTTTTGCCTGGCAACAATTCATTGTGCATTTAGGGGTTAAATGAAGGCTTTCCATTTTAAATAGCATTTAAAACAAAGCCTTTTATATTTTAGCGGCAAATCTAATAAAATACCAACTATGAAGGTCCTCGTAACCGGAGCATGTGGATATATCGGAAGTCATACCGTAGTCGATTTGATTGAAAATGGATTTGATGTGGTCTCTGTAGACGCCCATTTTAATTCGGATCCGTCCGTCCTGGAGCAAATTGAAAAAATTACCGGTGTTTCGGTGCCACATTATCCAGTCAACCTGGTGGACCGTGAAAAGACCCGTAAAATATTTGAGGACCATCCGGATATCAAGGGCATCATCCATTTTGCTGCCTTGAAATTGGTAGGTGAATCGGTGGAAAAGCCACTGGAGTATTTTGACAACAACCTGAATAGCCTGCTCAATATCCTTTGGATGTCCAAAGAATTTAAAGTCGAACACCTTATCTTTTCGTCTTCCTGCTCCGTGTATGGCAACGCTACCGAATTGCCGGTGACCGAACAAACACCACTGCAAGAAGCCGAAAGTCCCTACGCTCGCACCAAGCAAATGGGTGAGCAAATCATAAAAGACTTCTCCCGATCATACGAACCAATGGATTTCATTTTGCTGCGCTACTTCAATCCGGCAGGTGCTCATACCTCCAATTTGCTGGGCGAATCTCCTGTTCAACCGGCTGCTAACCTGGTGCCGGTAATTACCGAAACAGCCATCGGAAAAAGAAAATCGATGACCGTCTTCGGTGACGATTATGAAACCCGCGATGGTTCCTGTGTCCGAGATTACATCCATGTGATGGACCTTGCCAATGCACATACCAAAGCACTTCAATACCTGGAAGCACACAAAAACCAGGACCAGGTAGAAGTATTCAACCTGGGTATCGGTGAAGGAGCCACTGTCCTGGAAGCTATCCATGCCTTTGAAAAAGTAACAGGCGAAAAACTCAATTATGAAATTGGCCCCCGTCGCCCGGGCGATGTGGTAGCCATCTACTCCAATTACGAAGCCGCCAAAAACAAACTCGGCTGGTCACCCAAAATGGGAATCGAAGAAATTATGGAAACCGCGTGGGAGTGGGAGAGGAGAAGAAGTGGAGAGGAAATGAGTTAAGAGTACATGAATGAAGAATACATGAGTTAAGAGTTAAGAATACATGAATTACAAGGTTTGTTTTTCATTCTGCCTACGCTCATCTTGGAGCTCTCTCCCTCCTGGTTAAAAAGTATGACTACTGACACCATTGAATAGATACGATTCCCCCTTATTTCATAATTTTCCACATAAATTCAAACATTTTCCATTCGAGCACTCTTAACTCATGTACTCGTAATTCATGTATTCTTCATTCATGTATTCAGATCTCCCCCGGATGCCAAAACACCTTCTTAAAATCCACAACCTTATTATTTTCTACATTGATGCCTTCTGCTTCCAGCATTTCCTGCATATAGGTTGGAGATGGAAATTGATTTCTGCCGGATAGCTCGCCGTTGCGGTTGAGGACTCGGTGGGCTGGGATTTCGTCCATCATGATGCTGTTTTTGAGGGCCCAGCCAACCATGCGGGCAGAGCCGAGGGCCAGGTAGTCAGCGATGGCACCATAGGTGCTCACCCGGCCAAAAGGAATGGACCGGGTGACTTCATGCACTTGTTCTATGTATGATTTCTTTTGTAACATTAGTTTTTGATGTCCATGTCCAGCCATTTTTCAAGTGTCTCCACCAAAAGGGCTTTTTCTTCTTCGTTGAAATTGCGGATACGAGCATCAAAATGACTTCTGCCATCCAGGATGAACCACTTGGAATTTACTTTGTCGGAAGGTGGAATGCCCGCTGCGGTCCAGGTGTCATTTTTACCATAGATATAAATGATATTGTTGCCTTCGGTTTCCAACCAGTTGTATACCTTTTTACTCAAGGTATTGTCATATTGTACGTTCATTTTGTCCGGAACAAAGGCAGCATGAGGTCTTTCCGGTACTGCTTTCAACCATTTTTTAAAGGGTGCCGTTAGGTAACCATAATACCCTGTTTGGGTCGCAGCCTGGTAATAATGGGAGCCATATTTCACTATTTCCTGGTCTGAAAACAATGACAGTCCTACCACTTCATTGAAATAATCCAACAGCGTGTCAATGGGAGCCTTTTCATCCGGGATGTCTTCGCATTTGAAACCTACCTGCCAGAAGCTGAAAGGATATTCCAAAACAGCAATTTCATAGGCTTGCTCAAATCCCAGATAATCGTACGTGCGGTTTTGACCTTTTTCATACCACTCCAGACGCTCCAGGGCATCTTCTTTATCTTTTAAAAGGCGCACCTGAATGGCCTTGATTTTTTCACGGCACTCCGGTGTTCCCTGTTTTGCCAGCCAGGCATAAATGCGAGGGTCCTCATAAGTGGTGTCAATGGGTCCAACGTAAGGAACAGCTACACTTACATCATTTGGATAAAAATATTTGTAGTACATCGTGGTCATTCCGCCTTTGGAAATGCCTGTGCTCACCCACTTGCTGCTGTACAATTCATCAAACAAATCCTTGATGGCATGGTAGTCTGCGGTGGCTTGTTCCATGTTGAGATATTGCCAATCTTTTGGCTTGGGAGTTGACTCTTCAAAGTAACGATGCTCTACTCGCAATTGGTTGGCTTCCAGTAAGTTGCTCAATTCGTAAATGCGGTTGCCCGGTGCCTGGTAGCCTTCTGTGATTAATACGGTAGGACGATTAAAACCCTTGTGTGAAAGGTACACTTGCTGGTAGAAATATCCCTTGGAAGGGTCCTTGTGATCGATTGGTTGTTTGATCATCAATTCGTAGG
>JAGQWW010000342.1 GCA_020436955.1 Saprospiraceae bacterium
ATCCTCCATCCTCCATCTTTCATCCTCCATCTTTCATCCTCCATCCTCCATCTTTCATCCTCCATCTTCCGTCTTCAATCACCTCACTACCACTTTCCCTTTCCCTACCATCTTATTTCCATTTCTTACCCAAAAGAAATAATTCCCTGATGGGAGATCGTTGCGGTATAAGATGATTTCCTCCGGGTTTTGTTCGAAGGTAGCCTGATGCTTTTTACCCAAAGTGTCAACCAATTGAATGGAAACGTTTGGTAAGCCTGGTGGAAGGGTGATTTTGGTCCAATTGGTCATGGGGTTTGGACTGGTGCTAAGGGTTGGAATATATGGAATGGCCGGATGTATGCTGCTGATAAAATCATTACAATCCAATTGTTTTCCAACTTCTAGAAACAGTTCATCAAAATAGCAATCGTTGTCGGTGCCTGCATTTCGAGTACCTTTCAATTCAAAACGAATGGTACGAGTTTCGACTGGTATGGACACCCATTCATTCAACATCACCCAGGTGTTGGATAGCGAAGTAAGGGTATTGCTTGTTGAGATACTGTCACCATTCTCGTCCAGGAAAATTAGTTTCATCTCAGGTCTGTCACTACCACTGTAATCGGATAGATACCCGCCAAAATGAGCCATGAAAACACCGGCTTCAATAGAATCAGCCATAGTACTTACATCTACATCCTGAGTTGCAATTCCTACAGGGCTATGGTCACAAAGACCTCCAACTGCAAAATATTTATTGCCTTTATATGGATTGGTGCCACTACAAACGCCAGCAGTTAATGCTTCCACTACCCCAAGTCTGGTTTCCCAAGCAGAGAGGTCATCTTCGGCACCGCTATTTTCTAAAAGATTATCCAATGCAATGGAGGCACCGGTAGCAAAATTACCCGGTTCTGACCAGTCGCTCCAGTTCAATTCACGATCGCGGTATCGTACGCGCCAGTAATAGGAAGTAAATGGCTCCAATCCGGAAATTACTTCATCGGTCAAATCATCATCAGCCTGCGTATCTACTTCTCCGTACCAGTTTTCAAAATTTCGCCAGGCTTCATACACCGGCTCATTAAATCCTTTATCCAGGGTGGTTACCTGCCAATGACTTTGGCCGTGTCTTGCATTCGTATCCGGTGAAGAAAAGGGTCCTGCTTGCAATTTTACACATTCAGGAGCAAGCGTGGCACCCGTAGATACTGTTTCGGGTCTGTTTACCGGTACAGGGAATTTTCTAATGGTAAAACTGTCCCGGAGTACATTATTTATGATGGTATCTTGATCGCCACGACCTATTCTTTTAATGGTAATGCTTGGATTGGCTTCATCGCTTACTTCTACCACAACAAATCCGTATTCATCCTGTGAGATGCTGAATTCATCGTAATCAAAATTGGGAAATTCACCCCAATTGTCAATGGCACCGCCGGCAGTGGCTACATTTATCCAAAGGTGTTTATGGTCCCTTGATTGCCCGCGTGAATAGGCATGCGTATGACCAAAAAAGTGTATGCTTGGCTTCCCGCAAGCTTCTGTGAAATTTTCCATTCTTTCAATTACAGCACCGGTAAAATTAGATTCTCCGGGTGTCCAAAGTTCTGATTTGAATGGATGGTGCAATTGGGCAAAAACAAAATCAATGGAATCAACGCTGCAAGTTTCATTTAGCACATCTACCAGCCAATCCAATTGCGTCTGATTGGCAAAACCTCCATTTGAATTAAGTCCGATAATCCTGACATTCCCATAATCTTTGTACCACCAATGTTCCTCGTAACCGACGCTGCCATTTTCAGGCATTTTAAAATAAGCAAAATAATAGTTGCTGTTATTTTCATGGTTGCCCAGGACGGGATATACTGGTACTTGAGAGAAAAGCTTTTCAGCCGGTTTGAAAAAATGATTTTCCCACTGAGGAAAGTTGTTGCCGTTTTCTACCAGGTCTCCGGGTATCAACACCATCCCCAGATTTTCAGTTACTTCAGGCCCATAGGATTGTTTGAAATATTCCAAGATCCCATCTTCTGCAATTTCCCTAAACTTGTCCGGTTTGCTGCCATCTCTTTGCATGTCAGACATCGCTACCATCCTAAAGGATTTTTCATCTGAAGCAAAGGGTGGCGTCTTAAAATGGTAAGTTGGAGAAACAGCATTACTGGTCTTAACCCTATAATAATAGGTGGTAAAGCGCTGTAATCCATTTAAGGTCACTTCGTGTATCCTTCTGTCTCCTTCTGAAGGGTAAGCAATACCTGTTTGCAAATTCCCCAAAGTATCCGTCAAGCCCCATTCAACTTCACTACCTTCCAGAGAATCTGTCTCCCACAAAATGGTCATTGAAGTAGGAGCACCATCTTGTAAATAAGGTTGGATGGTAATGGTTTGTGCTGGAAGGAAAACGGACCAAATAAATGCCAAGCCAAGTAAAGAGAATCTCATGAGCTTATTTTACTATTTTGAATAGATTTTTTCAAACGCTTCTATGGTTTCTTTGCCATACAAATCCATGAGTTTGTCCCAAGTTTGTTCGCGCAAAAAGGATTTCAGTTTTTCTTCTCCTCCCTCCCTTTTTAAAAAAGAAACAAAAGCACCTCCGAAGGGAAAAAGAATATCATCCGGAAATTGGTTGGCGTTAAAAAATACGGAAGCCATATCCGGTTTTTCGATGACAATAGATTTGGAAAGTTCAATATAATCCTGGCCTGATAAATCATTGGCCGCCAGGGTCCCAAAGGTAATTAGGTCATTGGTAAATAAAGGCTTGATACCGTAGTCCAATAATATTCTACCTATTTCACGATTATGCACTTGTCTAGGTCCAGCATTGATGATGCAGGTTTCTGTAACGGCATATCCGGTCTGTTTTCCCACTACCATCATTCCTTCCTGCGGATTGCTCCAATAGAAAAAGTCGATTTTTTTAAATGGCTCTGCACCGTAAAATGCATTCATGGTTGAAAAAGCATCTTCCTTTTCCTGACAAAAGGCATCTACATCTGCAAGGGCAATACCGGGTGGAAAATGAAAGCGAAAATGAGCAGTTTCCCGTATGGTCCAGGTGTCAAAGTAATCTTGCAATTGAAACATTACCATACGTTTCTCTGCATAGTTGGTGGCATTGGGTGTAGCGTTATAATCAATTGCTTTTTGCAGATTTTCTTTAGCCTTTTGAGGTTGGTCCATCCCAAAATAACACAAGCCAAGATAATCCCATGACCAGGCTTGCATCCAGGCCGGCGTTTCATTATTCCCAGCACACTTTTCCAAAAATGGAATGGCTTCTTCAAATTGCTTCAGTTCAGCATGACTTCTCCCTACCAGATGATTGATAAGCGGTTCGTCAGGGAAAACTGTCAAAAGACGATTTCCTTCCGTTATGGTGGCAGCATAATCCTGATCCTGGTATCTCGATTCTAAAATCTCTGTATCCTGCGCAAAAATTGAAGGTAAACTGCTGAAAAGGATAAAAACAGTGAGAAATAATTGGATGAATTTTCTCATTCGGCTATTTGTAATGTTTTAAAATGTTTGTTTCCCGCAAAGGTAGAAAGAAGAATGAATTTTGGGGAAAGAAGATGGGATAGGGGATCAGAGATAGGGGATCGGGGATGGGGGATTGGAGATTGGGGATGATGAAGGGTGATGGATGCAGGATGCAGTCTTCCCAAA
>JAGQWW010000343.1 GCA_020436955.1 Saprospiraceae bacterium
CATTAGCTTTCTGTGTGATGTTGAAAACACCGGTATCCAAAGACAGGAAAATGTATCCGTCAGTGTGGCAGTCAGGAAAAAAGAAGACGGCATGTTGGTTTTTTCAGACACAGTGCAAATCGGAGCAATCGGTCCTGACACCATAATTCAGGATTCTATTTTTAAAAGAAAATTCACCCCCCCGGCCGTACCTGAACGGTACGAAGTATCCTACCATGTATTTAATGACAGTACCGACCAGGCTCCTGAAGACAATTTCATCAATTGGACCTTTGAAATTTCAGAAGATACTTATGCAAAAGAGAAAGGACCAACCACTCAAATTAGACCCATAAGTAACCCTTATTCCTTCCAATATGGGAATTGCTTTTACATACCCAAAGGGCAGGGATTTGAAGCCAGGGAAGTCACCTTTGGTATTTCCAATACCGACGAATTAGCCAACCAGCGAGTAACGGTAATTGTATATAAGTTTTACAGCGATGAAAACGAGAACGGATTCATAGAGCCTGAAGAATATGAAATTATTGGGCTCGGTGATTATAAAATTCAGGGTACAGAATACCTTTTCAATGATGGCATCATTCAAACCACCGTTTACAATCTTGATAATGAACCCGGAGTCGCGTTGGAAGACAATACCTATTACATCATTGCCTTACAGTATATAGACATAACCGGCTTTTCCTGTTTAATGTATGCAAGTCAGGAATTTGATTATTATCCTATGTTTTATGGGTACAATCGTCAGGGAATTAACCGCTTTGGAGCAGTAGAAGAAATCAGCGCCAAATTCGATTTATTCTCTCTTGGGTTTGATTTAATCCCTTTGATACGATTACATATAAAACCCATCAACTCAGGAGTATCAAAAAATGGAACCGGAAAAAATGAAGTAAAAATTTTCCCCAACCCTGCTGCCGAATATTTTACGGTGAATGCATTTCCGGGTAAGGGGACATTGGATTTGTATGCTCCGGATGGTAAAAAAGTAAGGACCTGGAGCATTGAAGATTACATCAATTTTTTTCCTTTGGGTACTTTGCCTTCCGGCAATTATATTTTGCACTTTAACCCTGATTTAAAAAGACATGCTGGATGGAGCCGACAACTTACTATACATCAATAGCTTATATGGCTTAGAGTTGACCTTATACTTTGACCTTTCTCACATATATTTTTTAAAAAAGTTCAGAATACCCAGATTTGGGTATGGAATCAGGGCGGCGATATTATAATTTTGTCATCGAACAGATACTCAAAATCCCAAAATCGATTCCCATGAACTGTAGTTATACTAAACCTATTCCTATCTTCTTTTCCTTCAGTTTTACCATTTCATATTTTAAGGCAGGCAGTGATAAGTATTAAATTTTTTCAGATATCAATCTGTTAAGATTTGCGTTTTTTTTCCAAAAACTGATCACTTTATCTACCTTTCGCATGAAATATAAACCATACGGAAAAAAGGTCGTAACAGGCCCTTTCACAAACAGCGCAAAAAGCGGTTTTTGTTCCCAAACCATTCTTAAAACCGCCGCATTTCTGGAAAAAAATTATTGGTATTTGCCATTAAGAGCAGGTGACAGTGGGGTAGTTGTCACCGGAGCTCCCAATAGCAATTTAGTTGAAGGGGCTAAGTATCCGTTCGATGGTTTGAATAGTCACTCCCGCTTACGGATGGCGTTGGGGGCTCCACCTTTTTAGGATCTTGGAGTCCGTTACTTTGAAACACAAAGAAAAAAGTCAAAAGGGTACTTTTATTTCGGTTTCGTTGGATTAATTCTCTTTTGCTTTCTCAATTCGGAAAGGTGGCCAACATGGGTCACCTTTTCTTTTTTAAGAAAACCAACAACTAATCCTCCCGCCTTTTCCAGCCTTCACTAAAAATTCATACTTGGCTGATCCACAACTTCTACCTTGAAAATATGCATTGGATATTTCGAAGGGTTCAGTTCAACATAATTCCAATCATTGAACCAATTGTAGGATTCACCGGTCAAAAGATCGTGTACACGAATATTGACACGGCGCTGGATGCCAAAAAGGTCTTTGGGGACTTGGATAAATCCGGACTGTATATGTGCCGTATCAAAGGAAGTCACGCACCAGATTATATTGGAACGATCATCATTGACTTTGGCATAACCTAAAATCTCGTCGTTGTCCGAATTTGTAAATTGAAGATTAAAGGTACTCTGCAAAGCAGGGTTTTCCTTTCTTATCGTATTGATTTTGGCCATTAGTGCGGTCAAACGATTTTGCTCGCCCCAGGGCCATGATTTAATTTCAAATTTTTCAGAATTCAAGTATTCGTCTCTACCATTGGGAAGGCCTTTGTTTTCCATGTATTCAAATGCCGCACCATACACACCATAACTGGAAGAAAGCGTAGCTGCCAACAACAACCTGTGCGCAAACACATTGGAATCGCCATTCATCAAGTGGTATGGCAATACATCCGGAACATTTGGCCAGAAATTAGGTCTGAAATATTGTCTCAATTCAGGCCCGGTCAAATGTCTCATATAGTTTTCTACCTGCTCGCGGCTATCTTTCCACATAAAGTAGGTATAACTCTGCGTAAAACCTACCTTGGATAGTGCCGCCATCATTTGCTCAGAAGCAAAAGCTGCAGCGAGAAATATCACATCAGGATTCTTTTCATAAGTCTTGGCAATCAGCCATTCCCAAAATGCCAACGGCTTGGTATGCGGAACAGAAACCCGAAATATTTTTATCCCTTTATCCATCCAGAAAGAAACCACTTCAAACAAAGCGTTCCACAGATTTTCCCAGTCATCGGATTCAAAATCGAAAGGCACAACATCCTGGTATTCGTAAGGTGGATTCTCAGCATGGGCGATGGTACCATCCGGACGCCATCTGTACCAATTTGGATGTTCCTTCACCCATGGATGGTCAGGAGAGCACTGATAGGACAAATCCATAGCTATGTCAATGCCCAAATCATCAGCAGCCTTTACCAGTTTTTCAAAATCTGCCATGGTACCCAACTCAGGGTGAATATCCATATGCCCACCTTCTTTAGAACCTACAGCCCAGGGAGACCCGGGGTCGTTTTTACCGGCTTCCAAAGCGTTGTTTTTTCCTTTTCTATTGGTTTTACCAATAGGATGTACCGGTGGAAAGTACAAGACATCAAATCCCATTTGACTGATGCGTGGCAAGAGGCCCATTACATCTTTAAAGGTACCATGTTGGCCAGGCTTGGATGAAGCAGATCTTGGAAACAATTGATACCAGGTACTGTACAATCCTTTATGTGTACCAACACGAGCTTTGAAGCTCTTATCATATACAGTGGGAAATAATTTTAGCGGATAAGTATCCACCAGGGTCTTAAAGTCATCACTCAATACATATTCCAGCGCTTTGTCAAAATCCTTTTTATTCGCTAATACTTTAGCTGCTTTTTGGAGGATTTCAGCGTCTTTTTTCTTGTATTGGCCCGCTGTCATTTCAAGAATTTCAGCACCTACCAATACTTCTACTTGCAAGCCTTCCCCGGTTTGGTATTTGCGCAAAAAGCGTTCATACCAGGTTTTCAACCTGTCGACCCAGGCTTCAATTTTATAATGATAAAACCCTCTTTTTTCCGTTACAAATCTTCCACACCAGCGGCCGGTAGCATCCGGAT
>JAGQWW010000344.1 GCA_020436955.1 Saprospiraceae bacterium
CAAAAATGGAATTCCATTTGTCAATACGGTTTGGGATATAAAATTCATCAAAATACAGGGAAAGGAATACGACCTCAACAATATTGAACACAGTATTTTAAGAAAGGATTTTAAGGATGCCCGCATCCATGCAGCGGTGAATTGTGCATCTTATTCCTGTCCGGTATTACGCAATGAAGCATTTGTTGCCAGCAAACTGGACGCACAGTTGGATGATTCCATGAGAAAATTTGTCAATGATACCAGAAGAAACAGGATCTCCGAAAATGACCCCAAACTTTCTTCTATTTTCAAATGGTTCAGTGGAGATTTTAAAGACGATGCCGGTTCGGTGAGAGCATTTGTAAACAAGTATGCCAAAACAAAAATCAAAGACGGTGCAAACATCGATTATCTCGAATATGATTGGAGATTAAATGATGCTGCAAAGTTTTAAAAATAAACTAGCTATAAAATTTTATCCCCTAATCCCTGTAGCATCCCCCGCTGCAGGGATTTTTTTTGTGCGTGGTGCGTGGTGCGTGGTTATAATGTTGTAAAATTAATACTTTTCTCTGGAAAAACCGAAAACCCAAAACCGAAAGCCGAACACCGAATCCTAATACCGAAACCCAAATCCTTATTTCAAAATCTTCCCGTATACGGCTTTCAATTTATCAGGTCCGGCAAGGCCCAGCTTCCATAAGTTAAAGACTACAAAATTGGCGATCTGGACGCGCAGCCAACTATTATGGTGGTATTTGCGAGCAGAGACAATGCACTTTTTTGGAAGGGTAATAATGGCATGCCCGGCTTTATCAGCTCGTTTTACAAAATCGTACTCTTCCATGATGGTCCAATAGGTATCATAAGCACCTAATTCAAAAAACAAATCTTTTAAAATGAAAAAGGTCTTATCACCGCCTTGGGTCACTAACCATGAATATTTTGTGAAGTATGCATTGAGAGAGAGCAAAAAACTGTCTTTATCAAAATCATAACGAAAGTTACCCATCTTCCAACCCTCTTTCATTGCCTGAATAATGTCCGTTGCATACCCTTCAGGTACCAGGGTATCAGCATGTACAAAATAGAGCAAATTTCCATTGGCCTTTCGGGCACCTTCATTCATTTGAGCAGCCCGGCTGCGGGTATCGCTCACCATTACCCTCGCACCTAATTCTGACGCAATGTCAACTGTTTTGTCCTCACTTTTGCCATCTACAACAATGATTTCCTCCAAGAGATCATCACCATACCTCATAAGGGCATCCAAGGTTCTTTTGATGGTTTTTTCTTCATTGTAAGTTGGAATGATGACGGAAATTCTCATGCAATATCTTTGGCTCTTATTTACGTAGGGTAAGTGCTAAGCGGTTTTTTAAAAAGATTCACCTACCGTTAAATAGGGAAAAAACTCTCCTTGTTCATTTCCGGCAAAGTCCAACCCGAGATTTACATGGTCATTTTTGGCCAGGGTAAATCGCAAACCTGCTCCATAGGTAAAGTGGACCGCATTGCTGAAAAGCCCTTGCACATCATTGGAAACAACACCTGAAGCCCCGAAAATATTCACGCCTAATCGTTTCCAAATAATCCTCCTGTATTCGCCCTGGATGATCCATCTGTGCCTGTCTCGCAATCTCCCTTCAAAATAACCCCGCATCTTTTTATTACCTCCCAAAAATGAAAGTTCCTGGAATGGCACATCTCCGGAGGTAAACGTATTGACCAGATTGAAGGCAAAAATGTTTTTTTCGCCCCTGGAAAAATAGGCAGCAGCATCCACTTCAAAGCGGGAAAAATTAAATGCACTTCCCAATTCCTTTCGGTTGAAAAATGCTTGTGCCTGAATGAAATAACCTTTGGAAGGGAAAAACAGCTTATCGCGACTATCATAATTCCAGATGGGCCCCAAACCTGATGTTCTTCCTCCCTCAGCACCTTTGATAGTTCCATTCTCCAACAATCCTCCTTCCTCAACCCTGGTAATGGTATAGTCGTCCATCCAATACCGAATTCCGGCATATTGATGTGGGGCAATTCTTTTTAAAACATCGAGTCTGAATCGTGGGAAATCAACATCATAGCTTTCACGATTCATATCCAAAGTTTCATTTCCTATTCCAAAAAACTGGTAGACATATCGATAATATCCCAGTTCGCCTTTTATCTGCCAGTCTTCATTTTTAAAAAAAAGTTGAAATGGCAGGTAAATCAGCACCTGCTTTTCTTGTGTATAGGCAAATCCCAACTGCAATTGCGATGGTCGCATGGTGTCCGGCTGAGACCGCCAACGAAATGCATACAGACTGGCTCCTCCAAAAGCAAATCTTGTCTCAGGGGTATAATAAACGATTGGAAGCACTACTAAACTGGACTTCCTAATCAACGGACCTGGAATGGAATCAGCTTTTTGCCCAATAGCAGCAGGACCACTTAAAAGGACAAAAAATGGCAGCAAAAAGAAGTAGACGACCCAACTTGTAACGGGGAGATAATTCAAGATTTTTTGGTTTAATTCCTTGGGTAAAACTCCAAAAAGGGCATATTCAAAAGGTAAAAACTTCAATTTTATCAAATATGCACCTTATTTTTGAGCTAATCGCGAAAATCTCCATACATGTTTGCAGAAGGACAACACCAGTTCAAAAGCTACATCCAACAATTCTTTTTGACCATCTTCCACTATCCGGAAGCCTGGGATTTTATTAAAAAACATCAAATCTGGCGCGGCCTAAGAGGTTACGGATGGGTTGTGCGGTTCATGATATTCATTGCGATTGTATTTGGTCTGCATATGTTTAGCAGTGTAGCTGAATGGTTCAGCCAAATAAACAATAATGAAGACCCGGTTACTTTTGGCGCTGGCGTTAGCTCCTTTTTCAATAAAGTAGCGGTAGAAAACTTTAAATGGGCCTTTGATGGTGGAGCAAAATACCTGGTATTGATCCTTTTGGAAGTAGTTGTTTTTCACTTCACCAGGAAGACGCTGGAAATCAAAACCGGAGTGGTCCGCAATTCCACTTTCAACTCTTTCCTGCATGCCGAATGGAGGATGATAAAAGTGGTAATTTTCTGTTTTATTTTTGAAAAGCTGGTTCAAGTCCCTGTTGCCATAGTAGCAGGTGTGGTTCCATTGTACGGTTACACAAAGATGTTTTTAAACTTCCTTGCTTCCTGCTTTTTCCTGGGTTTTGCCATCCTTGACAACTACAATGAAATATTCAAATTAAAAATAAGGGAAAGCTTTAAGGCAACCTTACCCATGTTTGGAATAGCCATGGCTGTGGGCATGATCACCTTTTTACTGATGTACCTTCCATTGATTGGTGCCATCGCAGGAACCATCTTAGGCGCCGTAGTTAGTACAATCATACTGGAAGAACACGAAGAGTTGATTCCGGAGATTATGACCATTCGAGCACAACAAGAAGGAGGAATCGCTGTAAAAGAAGAAACCGGGAGCTAAACTATGCATCCACAGTGGCTCCGTACCAAGCCTTGAAAACCGTTTCTACCTCACTGCCATTCCATTTTTCCTCTACCCCTTCAATGCTCAATATCTTTGCAAATAAAGCATCTTGCTGGGCAGCTTCTTCAAGCGCTTTGTGGTAGGGGATATGACTGAAAGATACCTGTGAATAAACTGGAAGAAATTCAGGGAATTTCTCAT
>JAGQWW010000345.1 GCA_020436955.1 Saprospiraceae bacterium
AAGTACCCATTCGTAATCTGTTGCGTTGTTAACAGGGTCAATGCTGTAACATACAATTGCTCCAGGACAAATAGGACTAATATCCGGATCTGCCATAATTGGACCCGGAGGATCCGGAGGACCTGTAGAAACACCACCGGTTACGGTAATGGTAACATCACAAATGTCACCGGCAAATCCATCGACCATGATCCAATACAATTCCCCAGGAGTCAATCCACTGGCTTGTACGTTACCTGGTACATTATTTCCATTGGATGAGAAACATGTTGATACCGGATTAAGGTTTTGGTCGTAAATCAACAACTGAACACCTTGTCCATTTTGGCAGTTTGATGCCAAAATGGTTGCACTCATGTTCGTAGAGCCGGCAATAATGGTTAACCAGAAGTTGTTTTCGATAGATCCACAAGGGAAAGTGGGACCAGGAAGACCGGGGCTGTAAGGACCTGTGGAGCCAATATAAATCGGGCCACACATTACACATCCCGGGGGTTCGTCAGATGCCTGACCACAGGGTGGCTGGGCAAGGCCCGGGACGAGGTAAATCATCGCGAGCATTAAAGTCAGAGGTAAAATTCTTTTCATTGAACTACTGTTTAAATTGAAAAGTGAAACATTGTAAATCATACTACAATAGCAAACCGTTTTAGGATCGTTGATTAATATGGTTATGTTACTAATTTCCTTTTTTGCATTATATGTTCATTGAGAACTATAACGATAGCTTGCGTTCCAAACTTTAAAAGAACTAAGTGACACAAATAGCGATAGACTCCACTTTGTGGAATCTGGCTATTCTGTCTTTTTGAAACAATCAACAAAGTTAAAAAACTTGCCTTAAAACCCTTTTGCAACACAATATTTTTTATAAAAATATCGAATTGCAAATATTTTCGACGTTTTAACTCAACTTCAATTTATAATTTTTTCGTTATAAAGTCTATTTCCAGACAGAATAACCATCGTAAGTCAGGTCAAATAGTTTCGTTTTGATAATAAAACGGCGCTTTTCCTATTTTTGCTTCCTACAAAATAAAATTTCGTGAATAAGTCACTTTCGCTGCGCATTTTCTCTCTTTCCATCATGGTTTACATGTTGGTTGCTTTCCTGTGGTGGGCTTACCTTTTAACCCGTAAAAATCAGGTTTTATTGACCACCCAGATTGATCTGCTTTCTGCTCAGCTCAATAGTGCAAATAGCGGAGAAATGGTTGCATTGGAAAATACAGATGCCTATAAAAAGCTGGTTGCAGAAAATAAAAGGCAACATAAAATGATACTGGGGGAGGGCGTAGCATTTTCTTTTACCTTATTAATAGGTTTATGGTTAATTCATCGAAGTTATCGCAGAGAAATGTCTGCAGCCAGGCAGCAAAGTAATTTCCTGCTTTCTATCACTCATGAACTCAAATCTCCTATTGCATCCATAAGGCTTGTGTTGGAAACCATTTTAAAAAGGGACCTTCAGACAGATCAAATCAACCGACTTTCCAATAATGCATTAAAAGAAACAAATCGATTGCATGAACTGGTAAATGACCTCTTGTTTTCAGCCAGGTTGGAAAAGGCCTATAAACCAGATATGGAGGAAATTGAAGTAGATGAATTTTTTGAAAAGTTGGAATCAGAAGTGCATAATGCACATCCTGAAGCTGCCATCAATTTTTCATTTCCACAGCATCATGCAATCGTACATTTCGATCGACAGGCTATAAGTTCAGTCCTGTTTAATTTGATTGAGAATGGATTGAAATACAATGCGTCTCCCCAAAAGCAAATCACTGTCAATGCTACTATTGAAAATGGCAATTTCCAGGTTAGCATCGCGGATAATGGAATGGGGATTCCTGAAGAAGAAAAGAAAAATGTGTTTAAGAAATTTTACCGTATTGGTAATGAGGATACTCGGCAAACAAAAGGTACAGGGTTAGGACTTTATATTGTAAAAGAAATTATAAGAGCTCACAAGGGGCGAATTGCCATTGAGGCGAATCAACCGGAAGGTTCTATTTTTAAAATAATTTTACCTTTGGAGCCTCATTAAAAAACACATGAGTACATTTTTTATCAGACTGTGGTCAGCCCTCGTTTTTGTTGTCGTAATGATAGCGGGTATTTACACAGATGTCTGGTCCTATGTCATTTTAATGTTGTTTTTAAATACGGCTTGCCTTTGGGAATTTTTCGGATTGATATTGAAAGACGAAAAACCTAGATTTTCCCTGTTAAAAATAATGGGTCTCGTTATAGGTACCGGGATGTTGTTGGTAGGAATTTTCTGCATTTTAGAACGCATGAATATTGACTTCCTTCCACTTGCCGCCGGAATGATTTCAATGGGCGCTTTTTTATTGTTTATTGTTGAGTTATATGCAGGTTCTTCCAGGCCTTTTGAAAATGTTGCTGTAATTATTGTTGGCTGGTTTTATATTACCATCCCTATCATCTTCCTTACGTTAATTGCATTTTCGCTGGGATATTACGAACCTAACCTGGTTATGGCATTATTTATTCTAACCTGGGCCAACGACACTTTCGCCTACCTGGTTGGTTCACGCATTGGAAAGCGGAAACTGTTTCCAAGGATATCTCCTGGCAAAACATGGGAAGGTACTCTTGGAGGCGCAGTTTTTACCCTTTTGTTTGCCTGGTTGATGAGTGAATGGATTCCTTCGTTAGCAATTCTGCCTGCATTGGCAATTGGGCTTACGATTGCTATCTTCGGCACATTGGGAGACTTGACTGAATCCATGTTAAAACGCAGCGCTGGGGTAAAAGACTCAGGAAAACTAATGCCCGGTCACGGTGGAGTATTGGACCGGTTTGATGCCTTCCTTTTTATGTTACCCTTTGTTGGAACCGTTTGGATGATCTTCCAGTATATCGGTTAAAATCCGATATTAATACTGTTTTCTTCTTCTCCACTTTCAACATCCACATTCGCTCCTATCTGGCTGGAAATTCCAATAAATACACCAAAGTCCCTGTATTTAAAGTCATTGAAGGAAACTCCCAATTCTAGTCTGAATATTTTGTAAATGTTATCCAGTCCATAGCCTACCTCCATATAATTTTTTGAAGTTGGGGTATAAAGGTAATGGACAAATAAATTTTCCTTTAAACCCAGCATCCAAAATAATGGGATTTGTGTAAGTGCCAGCGTTCTAAACTGATAATGTGCGTGCGCTTCAACATATTCATCCCTCGTGGAATACTCATAATACGGTAACATTAAAAATCCACCTACTGGATCTCCGGTGGTTAACCAGGTTTGATTGCCCTGGAAATGTTTGTAATCAACAAATGCAATTGGGCCGCTACCATTAAAAAATCCACCTTCTATTTTGTAGGAAAGTCTGTTGCCACCACCTAATTCCAGATGTTGTTTTGCACCTGCATAAAGGTGTAAGTAATCAATATCAGTATCTAAAACATCTTTAAAGGCCTTTTCAAATCCTGCCCAAACGGTAGGTGAGCTATTGTCAATCCTGGATTTTACGCCATTTCTTACCTGGTATTTTAAAAACGGTTCCCACTCTCCTCTAAAGCCGACTTTCAAAACCTGATGTTTTGGGAAAGCAGTAGAAATATCCTCAGCATTTACCGGTAAATTGGAGGTAAATGTTCTGTTTTTCCAAT
>JAGQWW010000346.1 GCA_020436955.1 Saprospiraceae bacterium
GATTTCACTGAGATGCATAGGGTCACATTTTTCTCAAAGATGAGAAGGCATTTTTAATAAAAAAATATTGTTTTCCTAAATAAATATGAAAGGCATGATTAAAGATTGGTGACATTCAACTTAGAAGATGAAGAATTCTCGAGCTAAGTCGATTTGGATTTCAATGGTTTAAAACCTTTAGCGTTTGAGTGAAGCATCTAATTGGCAGTGAAAATTATTTATCCATTTTAGCTTTGACGTTACTTTTGGCTTGACCCAAAAGTAACCAAAAAGTCAAGGCTGTATCCCTTTTGCTGCCCTCCTCCTCCTGCCCGCACAATGGGCCGATCATAACCTACATGCCTCTAAACTCGCACTTAAGAGATTAGGTGACCCATGGATTTGTGGTTGCCTGGAATAGAAAGATTGATAATGATTGAGCATGCTCATACATGGATTCATGTTTAACGGTTATGATCGGCCCATTGTGCTAAAAGGGATAAGGCCGGATAAAAATTCTTTTGACTCTATGGATGGTTTTTGTAAAATGATACAAAAGAATGCATGTCTCTTCGACAATTATTCTGGCATTTTTAATAAAAAAATAAATTTTTTTTGAGGTTGGATTTGTTGTGCAAGCGATTGAAAACGCTGGTATTAAATATTCTTTTTTTCCGTTATGTTAAGGAACCTTGAAAATTTTTTTAAAACCCTATGCAATTTTTTAAAAGTTCCTATTGTTATAAAGTCCTAACAACGAAGCGATTAAAGTATCGACTTCTACCCTGAAAACCCAAATACATTCTGATGCTAAAATTTTTTCCCCTCATGGGGGTCTTATTTTCCGGCACTGTATTATTAGGACAAGGTCCCTTTGAAAGTAAAATTGAAGAAGCCTTTAGTTTTCTGGAAAAGCGTGAAGTCCAAATAAATGAGGTTGCCGGAAAATTTGACTGCCCAAAAGCTTCAGCCCTTGCCATTGGCTTTCCGGAATTGATTCGGTATCAATTGGTAAAGGATCTTTTTGAAACGACAGCTTTAGAACTTTTGTACGAAGACCTGGGAAGTCGCGAAGTGGATTTTTCCATCGGGCCATTCCAGATGAAGCCCTCCTTTGTTGAGGAATTGGAAACCGTCATTTTGAACCACCCCAATGTATTTTCCGAACTGCAATGGGTAGCAGCGTATGATACCGAAGACGTTAAAAATCAACGAGCTATACGCTTACAGAGACTTGAATCGTTTGAATGGCAACTCAATTATCTTTTCAGCTTTTATAAGGTTGCCGACCTTAGCTTTTCAGATGAAGCATTTTGTAACGAACATGAAAAAATAGCCTTTTTTGCCTCAGCATATAATCTGGGATTTAAGGCGGAAAGAAACCTGATACGTTCTTTCATTTCAAAAGAAATCTTCCCTTACGGGAAAAAATACAATGGACCACAAGTAGCATATGCAGCATTGGCGGTCCGATATTTTCAAGAACAAACTCCCCGAAAGACCGAAATTTTTTGTGTTAACCGTTGAGGTGTTGACCATTTTCCCCCAGGTGGTCAACCCTCATTTTTCAAAATCAATTAAACATCCAGCCTATACACCACCAGTACATTAAAACAACATCGTAGTTAACCTGTAACCTTAATGTACTATGTCCGGATGTAAGACCCAATTCCCATTCGCCCTTTCCATTTTTACCCTAATTCTCCTATTTGTAACCGCGTGCAAAGATAAAGAGGTCATCACGCAAACCGATTTAACACCATTTGTAAATCCCCCGATACCCCCATTAAATCCCCCAGCAGGTTCTTTTACATTCGAGGCCGAAGATGGCCTTGAATTGAACCTGCCAACAGGAACTGTGATAAATATTCCCCCTAATGCGTTGGTAGATGCTACAGGATCGGCCATTACCGGTCCTGTGCATCTAAATTATCGCGAGTTCCAGGACGCTATATCCATTTATCTGGCAGGTATTCCCATGACTTACAAGGATGGCAATTTTACCACTGCCGGTTCTTTCGAAATTCGATGTTTCCAAAATGACCAACCATTGCAGCTTGCTACCGGCAAAGAAGCAACAGTGCGATTGGCTTCCATGACAGGAGGCGATGATTACCAGTTTTATTATCTCAATGAGGAGGCTGAAGGCTGGGATAGCCTGGGTTGGGCTGCACCTGAAGTCAACGAAGAGAAGGTCAAACTGAAAAAGGAAATACAAAGAAAAATCCCTCAAACCCCCTTTCCCCTAAACCGAAAATATTTCGCTTTCAACTACCAGGCTGTATTGGACATTGCATACCCCCGCAACACGTACAATACCCCCGATTCCATTACCCAAGACCTCAAAACCAAATGTAGCCAATATGGCCTGGGTTGGGAGAAAGCTGAAATCTGGCAACGCATCAAATTTGCCGGAAAGGATGAAAATGCGGCACTCATGGTGTGGAAAAACGTTTATAAAAAGCCATTCCCAAAGTGGGTAAACGGTCAGTATGGCAAATTGGAGCAGATGAGTAAAAATCGATATCGTTACTCCGTGACCAACTACCAGGACACTACCCAACAGTTTGAAGTAGTGATCGATGCGGTGATGCCTTTAAACCTTTTGTTTGCTTACCCTCCTGAAAAGTGGAAAAGAGATTATGATAACATCATGGCTGAAGTGAGGAGAGAAGAAGAACGTCTGGCTACCCTGGCTGAAGTTTACCGCACTTTTAGAGTTTCTGATTTTGGTATCTACAACTGGGATAAACTAATGAAAGAACAAAGCCTCTTATTGGCCGGTACTTTCGATTGGAACCTTCACATCAACGATACGCTTTCAGAATTGACGGTTATTTGCATCACGCCGGATAATAAAGGGATCATCAATTTCCCCAAAGCTGCCTGGCAACAGATGGCAGTGCCCCTTGAAAAAGACGCCCGAATGTTTTGTGTTTTACCCGGCAATAAGATTGGTTTGTACGATGCCAGTGCCTACAATCAAATTCCTTTTAAAACGATGGAAGGTAAGGAAAATCCAGCCTGGACCTTTGACATGAGCCCGGTACAGCTGGAACCTTTTACAGAAGCCGGATTTCGCGAGTTGGTTGGTATAGGGCCGAGGAGCTAGGTTGGCTTTTAGCAATTAGCCACTGGCTTTTCGTAATTCGTAAATATCTTTCATCCTTCATCTTTTATCAATTACTCTTGATGGTCTTTAGCTATTCGCTGCTCGCTATTCGAAATTTCTACCCTTGCCTTCGACAAGCTCAGGCAACTATGATTTCAAGTAAATTTATGGATGACCTGATATTTTAGCAAAAGTGACTTTCCTATCTTGTTCCCTGAGCTTGTCGAAGGGAACAAAATAGGAGAGGCTGTTGCTTGCTTTTTAGTATGTTCTGTTGGTACTCTTCATAACCCGTCACTCCAAGTTTAGCCTTTGGCTTTTGGCTTCCTTCATTCTTCACTCTTAATTCATGTACTCTTAACTCATGTACTCATCACCCCCCAATCCGCCAGTTGGCGGACGGCAGGTTTGAGCTAGGTTTTAATGGTGCTATTCAGAATTTGTCACTCGAATATTAGTCTTTAGCTATTAGCCAATAGCCAATAGCCTTTACTATTCGTAATTCGTCACTCGTAATTCGTAAATTCCTTCATCC
>JAGQWW010000347.1 GCA_020436955.1 Saprospiraceae bacterium
TGATTTCCCTCCAGTAGTAGCAGACTGGTCCAACGGTGAGCAAGGTTCCACACTTACCAATTTGGAAGCAGGAACCTACGAGGTTACGATTACAGATGCAAAAAACTGTCCTTCTATTCAGACAATTACCCTTTCAGAACCTGAGCCTATGACGACAGATATCGTCAAAATGGGAGAGTCCTCTAACAATGCTGCAGATGGATTCGTAAATGTTCAGATTAATGGAGGCACCGCTCCGTATACTATTTTATGGTCCAATGGTGCGACTTCAAATGAACAAAGTGACCTTTTGCCAGGCAATTATTCTTTCACGATTACAGATGCGAACGGATGTGAGTTCACTTCCTCAATTACCATCGATGCATTTAATTGTTTGGTTGATATAAGCCATTCAGAACAGCAGGTATCTTGCTTTGGATATTCGGATGGCCAAATAACCGTAGAAATGGCAGGTGAACCTCCATATTTGTACACATGGGACAACGGTGCTACTACGAATAGCCTTATTGATCTAGCACCAGGAACATACACTGTAACAGCTACAGATGCAAACGACTGTCCTGCAATACAATCCATTAGCATCGTTGAACCGGATAGTTTATTCATCACCATTGTAGAAAAGCAGGATGTAATTTGTCCTGATGATTTGGACGGATTCATTTCGATTAATGCAATTGGTGGAACTTCTCCTTATTCCTATAACTGGTTCAATGGTTCATCCGATACAACGATAAGACAATTGGGGGCCGGCAACTATACTGTTGAGGTTCGGGATGCAAATGATTGCAGCTTTACACATTCAGCACAAATTGATGTAACAGATAGTGAAAAGCCACTCATTAAAACCAAGTCCACTACCATATTTTTGGATGCAGATGGACAGGCGGGTATTAATCCGACACAACTGGACAATGGAACTTCTGACAATTGTGCAATTGACACATTATATATTGACAAATCGAATTTTACTTGTGCAGACCTTGGCAACCAAACCCTAAACTTTTTTGCAATAGATATCAATGGCAATATGGCTTCTGCACAAGTAGGAATCCAGGTTTTAGACACGATTAAACCTAGATTAACTTGTCCTGAAAACCTATCACTTATTGCTTGTGATCGTGTGGTAACGTATGATGTTCCTGAAGCTTTAGATAATTGTGGAATTTCCAGCTTCCAAATGTTGGAGGGATTAGAAAGTGGACAGCTTTTTCCGGTTGGTACCACCACACTTCGTTTTGAAGCAATAGATTTGGCCGGCAACATTCGTTATTGTGAATGGTCCATTGAATTACGGGATACCGTATTGGAAACGAATTACCAGATAGAAAAACCGGCATGTAATGGTGAATTAACCGGCAACATCACAGCTATAACAGAAGGTGGAACTGGCCAATTTACTTATCAATGGAGCAATAATGCAAGCGGAAACAACTTACAAAACATTGGTTCGGGTTGGTATACGGTAACGATTTCAGATGGCGCTGCATGTATGGCCATCGATTCCATTTTTGTTCCCGAACCATCTATTTTAGCATTATCGCTGGATTCCATTATTAATGCTACAAACGGGAACAACAATGGTAAGATATTTATCACAGTGAATGGAGGCACACCTCCTTATGAATTCATTTGGACTAATATTTTGACAGGCGAGACTATTTTCCAGGAAGATCCAACTAATCTGGCTGCCGGAACTTATAGTATAGAAATTAGGGACCAAAACGGTTGTACTTCCCAACAAACCAATATTGTAGTTGATCAAGTAACCAGTACGCTAGAACCTACAGATCATAAGGACATACACCTTTTCCCCAATCCGTCTAAGGATTGGATTTTTATCGAACACCATGGTGAATTGGCTGAACCTGTCACCCTATTGATTTATGATATCAAGGGACAGCTGGTAAAAACAGTCTCATTATCCCCTTTAAAAAATGAGCGTCTAAAAGTTAATATTCAAAACCTGGCAGCAGGAAATTATACGCTGTCCCTGGTTGGAAAGGAAGCAAAGTTCAATGCTGTTTTTACAAAGATCAGGGAGTAACAGCCTCATAATTTTTGGAATAGATTTTCATCTAAATACAGTAATAAAAAAAGCCCGGAAAGACTTTCCGGGCTTTTTTATTACTGGTCAGAACCAGTTTGTATTTTTCCTTTTTTTATGCTCTCTTCCAACACTTCAATTTGCGTCTCAGCTTGTTGGATGGCAGCTTCTTGTGCTACTACCTGGTCTTCCGAGATACTTTTATCTGCTTTTTGCTTTTCGAGTTTCTCTTTAGCTGCTTTCACTTTCTCTTTACCTTCTTTTAAGGCTTTCTCAGATTCGCTTATTTGATCTTTTGCCGCCTGTTTTTTCTCAGCGTGTTTTTCTTTGGCAGCGGAAGCGCGCGCCTGTCCAAACTCTTTTCCTTCCATACCCTGCTTATCTTTTCCGTAGGCATTTCCGTTGTTTTCTTTTTCCTTATTCTTCTCTTTTTCTTTCTCCTTCTCTTTCATAGGTGCTTCCTTCATACCCTCTTCACGTTTGCCTTTTTCTTCGTGCATTGCCTTTTCCTCCTCTATTTCCCTTCCTTTTCCTTCTCCTTTGTGCATATCATCCATACGCTTATTTGTAGGATGCACCACCTCCATTTTATTCTTTTCCTTATTTTTTTCCTTTCCTTTTCCCTGTTGGGCAAACAAGGAAGAAGTGCTAAGCGCAAATACAAACAATATAAATGAGAATAATTTTACTTGTTTCATTATGGGATACATTTAAGATAATTAAAAGGATACGTCTAATTTTCCAATACTTCTAAAGCTTTATGCAGCGCTTCTGTGTTTTCTTGCAATTCATTGTTTACGGCATCTAATTCATTAGACATTGAATCTAATTTTTCCACTTCAGCTTTTTCTTCATTACTCAAGCTTTCAGCAGGTTTTTCAGCACCTCCACATGCAAATAGAAATAATGCAAAGACTAAAACAATTGAGCTAACCCATTTCATATTATTTGATTTTAAGATTTTCAAGATTTAGACTAAAAAACCTCTCCAAGGTAACAATTTGGGTAATATCATAAAAAAAGCCGTGTGGGGAAAACCCACACGACTCTTTTAAAAAGATAGTTTACACTTAATGACTTACTATTAAAAGCTTAGTTACTGAATCCTTATTAGAATTCATTTTTACTAAAAAGTTTCCGGTTCCCCATTGAGACCTATCGATATTGAGTTTTACCATGGTCTGCCCGGGAGCAACCACCTGTCGATGGATAAGACGTCCCAAATAATCAAACACCAACAGCTCTCCATCTTCCTGCAAGCCTTTTACATGAATGCTCACTTCACCCGAAGTTGGATTTGGGAACATTTCAAGATCTACCGGTGTAGCAACTAACAATTCTGCCTGTACATCTGGATTACCAATTCTAGGAATGATACAATCAATACATGGACCGATATTGTCACCATGATTATAGTGTGCGTTGATTGAATTTTTATTTACACAAATGGTATGACCATTATGGCAAATTTGAATCTTGTTATTTGCACATTTCCAATCATCACTATAATCTCCGTAGGGAAGATTTTGACTACAATCAGG
>JAGQWW010000348.1 GCA_020436955.1 Saprospiraceae bacterium
GTCCGGAAATGTCCGTTTTGGTGAGACTACCAGTTTAGTTACCTTCAAAAAAGGAGACCTACTAATAAGTTTTTCTGAAGGCGAGCTAAACATAGAAGAAGTTTCGAAGGCGACAGGCTTGGTAAAACTAAATGCCAGTGGCTTATGTACCATTAAAAAAGGAAACTCTTTTGCAGGCATGAAAGTTGATATACCTGCACAACTAGAGGTTACTGCAACCATTAATGATGTAAAAACTTTAAACTATAAAAAATAACAGCACTTATGAAATATGCTGCGTTAGCCTTGATATGGATTGGTATTTTTCAGTCTGCCATTGCGCAATCCGATAAAGACGGTAGTAAGGACCATCCGCTTATTCAACGATTCAAACAATCCTACATATATAATTATGAAGAAACGTCATTCGACCCGTTTACTATTATAACAGGCAAATCAGACGGTTCGAAATTTACCTCGACACAAGAAGTTGAGGGAAAGATATATCGCATTTTTTACAGCCTTTCTACTGATGCCGGTTCTGTTTATGAAATTTACAGCAACTATCTAAATGCATTAAAAAGCAACGGCGCAAAAATTCTTTTCAGTTGTAAAAATACTACTGACTGTGGGAGGTATTTTTGGGATTACCTAAGAGATAAAGACGAAAAGATCAAAATGCCTGCCTATTATAGTGAAGAATTGGCATATATATCGGCAAAGTTCAGTAAAGATGGAATCGGTTATTATGTGACCATAATACCAGGCTATGGATTAGGTGAAATGGGCTACGAAGTTACTGTGGTTGAGGTAAAAGAAATGGAACAGCAAATTAGTTTGGCGGGTATTGAAAAGGCATTGAATGAAAATGGCAAAGTATCACTTTACGGCATTTTATTCGACACAGGATCTGATGTGATACAAGAGCGTTCCTTTGCTGAAATTGAGATGATCGGGCTGTATTTGAAAAATAATCCAAGTAAAAAAGTGTATGTAGTTGGCCATACTGATAACGTTGGTAGCTATGAATCAAATATTTCCCTTTCTGATAAAAGGGCCAAGTCAGTCATCAACGCACTCATTTCAAAATATGGCATTTCGGCAAATCGAATGATTGCTGCAGGTGTAGGTCCTGTAGCACCCGAAAGCAAAAACACTATGGAAGAAGGTCGAAAAAAAAACAGACGTGTTGAGATAGTACTGAATGAAAAATGATGATTTATTTAAATATGCGATGAAATTCCCATTGGGTCGCAATGAGGCAAATTTCCAGGTTCCCCAGCATTATATTTTCAAATGAATGGTATCGTTGTCCTTGTCTTAATTATGATACATTAACCTATATTAGGAAGAATTTTATGGAATTATTCATAATCAAATAAATTATTCCACATCAGAGGAGAGGAATACTACGTTTAAAAAAGGTGCAAACAGTCTAAAAAAGATAACGCCATGTACTACACATCTTAGTCAACAGTTGTCAGCTATAGCTATAACAGCATAAAAAATTCAAATGCATAAAAAACACCTCCTATCACACCTAATTGTACTACCTCTACTGTTACTCAATTGTAAGCCTTTTGCATTTGGTCAACATTATTTAGATCAACATCCCCCTACTTCCACTCCTGATTTATTTGCACCATCCATTGTAAACACAGACAGTATTGAAATCAATTCAGTATTCAATGCTTCCTTCACCGAAATGTTTTTCACCAGGATTATCAATAAAAGATTTGTTATCCATCATGCTGAATGGGTAGATGGCCATTGGACAGCTCCGGAGCCTATCCAAATGTTTGCTGACCTGGAAAGGGAGTCTGTAGCGATCGACCCTACCCTTAGCCAGGATGGGAATACTATGTATTTTCTTGGTGTAAGCCCTGAAGACCGTATAAAAAAGGCCAGACCTGACATTTATAAAAGTGAAAAAATTGATGGTGTGTGGCAACTAGCCACCAAGGTGGGCCCGCCAGTATCTACACCGGAATATGCCGAATCCTATCCTGTTGTGGTAGCAGACGGAAGCTTGTATTTTACCTCCAACAGACCGGGCGGATTGGGCAAAAGTGACATCTATCGCGCTCAATATATGGGAAACGGGCAATTTGATACGCCAGTAAATATTGGCACTCCGGTAAATACTGACCAGGGAGAAAGAGGAACCTATGTTTCGCCGGATGAAAATTTCCTGATAACTGCCAATACCTATTCTGATGAAAAGGGCTTTGCAGTCTCCTTTAAAAAGGATGGTGCCTGGCAAAAACCCGCTTATTTTCATCTTGGGGAGACCATTGAAAAAGATTGGGTGTATTTCTGTCCCTATATGTCACCTGACTTTAAATATTTTTTCTTTTCAAAAAGATTAAGCAACCCGCCAAGTAGTGGATGGGAGGGGGTAACTAAAGGAGAAGTGTTTTGGGTACCTTCAAGCGAGATTTTTAACCATAGTGAAAAGTGACCATTTGTCGTAGTGATTGTTTGCCTGAAATGGTAAATGATAATTATTCCCACCATTCGATATTTGCGACTTCAGGTTCAAAATAACCAACTGTTATCTTTTCCCTGAGGGAGACATTAGTATCGGTCGTAGCATTGGGAGATGCTTCCCTGTTTTAGGCAAAAAAGAAATGAATACTTTAAATAAGGTGATCATATCAATGTGTATATTGCTTACACTTAGAGATACTCAATTATTACAGACCGCCGGGAAAAAAAACTGTATGAATGCATTTGAGATAGTTTTAACGCTGTTGACAATGGTTACGTCATTGGCGCTTGCTCACCTACTAAATGGTTTTGTTATTGTTTTGCGGCATGCCAAACAGGTGCAGTTTTCAATGCTACACGGTATTTGGAGCTGGATCGCACTTGCCGTTCTCATTGGTAATTGGGCGTCCTTTTGGCAAATGCGCAATGTAGAAACCTGGCCATCAGTGACCGTTCTATTACTGCTCGCAGCGGCCACTGTACAATACTTATTTTGCGCTTTTGTAACGCCAGAGATGGAACAAGAAGGCAAACTAAACCTTAAAGATTTTCATGCACATTCTCATCGTCTTTATATACTTGCTTTTATAATGCTACTATTCATATCTCTATTACTAAATTTAGTGCTTGGAGGAATGAAAATGTACGAAAATTGGTGGCACGATAGCATTTTGACTATAGTAGCAATGCTTCAATCATCAATAGCAATCTTTGTAAACAATTTCTGGGTCCAGCTGGGTGTAGCCATT
This sequence comes from Saprospiraceae bacterium, assembly GCA_020436955.1. Taxonomy (GTDB): domain Bacteria; phylum Bacteroidota; class Bacteroidia; order Chitinophagales; family Saprospiraceae; genus JAGQWW01. Next base: position 3,219 of record JAGQWW010000348.1, read on the forward strand.
GTAAATGCCTCAATCGTTACTTACTATCTAATCCTCTCCTGTAATTTTGTTGCATCCTAACAACCTTCAAATATCTCATCAACCATAAATTCCTAATTCATAGAGCACTTAGCCATGATAAAATTCTTCAGAAAAATCCGAGAAAATCTGCTTTCGGAAAATAAATTCAGCAAGTATCTTTTGTATGCTTTGGGAGAGATAGTGCTAGTGGTGGCCGGTATTTTGATAGCATTATCGATTAACAATAGCATTGAATCAAGGAAAAAACAAAAACTTGAAAAGGAAATACTTACCGAAATCAGGAATAACCTGGCAGCTGATTTAACCGACCACAGTCAAAATCTCCATTTCATACATG
>JAGQWW010000034.1 GCA_020436955.1 Saprospiraceae bacterium
ACATTATGGAAGTCCTGAAGAATATTTGCTGCGCTATAAATCAAGGTGTCCATTATTTGTCCATCTTCCAACACAACCTGTATACCCTTTGCAAAACCAACCACCAGCGCTGCAACCACCATCTCTTCAGCTCCTTTCACGAAGGCTTTGGTCGCTTCATCGACAGATAATTTCCCCAGAAAAGCAGCGGCAAGACCCATCAAAATAAAGCCACCTCCCATTTCTGCCAACCACCATCCCATTGTCTGAACGGCATAAATTATTCCTACAAAAATTATGGCTGAAGAAAAAACTATGGCAATATGTCCTTTAGTAAGTTTTGGCGTTTCGATTTCAAAAGAACCCAGGTTGAAATCATCTCCAGCCATTAAAGATTTTGAAGGGTCCTTTTTAATTTTTGCACCATATCGCAGTATATAAACCAGCGCTACAATTAAACATGAAATGTAGAAAATGACCCGAAAACCAATGTCACTTCCTAAGGGAACTTCTGCAATTCCTTGCGCTATTTGTACGGTAAAAGGATTAGTGGTAGCTGCTGCAAATCCTACGTCTGCAGCGACCATCATAAGGGCCAATCCATAGATACGGTCGTAACCCAGCTCTTTTGAAACGTATAAAAATACAGGTACGAGGGGTATAAATTCCTCTCCCATGCCGAGTGTGGAACCTCCTATGGAAATAACAGTCATCAAAATGACTGTAAGTAAAGGACCAGATGAGGAAAATCGGGTCACCAGGGCGTGGATAACAGCGGTTATCATGCCCGTTCGTTGCAAAATGCCGAAAACACCTCCAATGACAAAAATGAAAAAGATAATATCTGCCGTACTTTCCAATCCACGTGGAACAGCAGACAGAAACTCCAACACACTTACCGGCGTAGCTTTACCTTCTACATCTGAACCTATCAATACACCTTCAAAGGAATAATTTTTCGGAAGTTCCTTAAACGTTCCAGGAATAACCATAGTCCTCGTCAATTCTCCTACGGTGCGCTCTTCTCTTTCATAAGATCCGGATGGCAAAATGTAGGTCAATACACTACAAAACAGGATGACTCCCATGAGTAAAGGAAAAACATGTGGAATCTTGATCTTTCTAAAAAAATCGGAAATCATAGGCTTAGGTGTAATTGGCAATGAAATCCGAAAATAGAAATTTAATTCATAAAGAAATCATCCTCTTTTGCGGTAATTCCAAATAGCAATACCATTAAGGAAAATGGCAAACACTCCGGTGATGACTAAATGCCTTGTTATGTCATGTAAGGTGCTACCTTTTAACACCACCATTCGCATGACTTCAACAAAGTAGGTTACCGGATTCAACTCTGCTATCAAACGTGCCCAGTCCGGCATACTTTCGATAGGTGTATATAAGCCGGACATCAATATGAAAATCAACATAAAGAAAAATCCAAATAACATGGCTTGTTGTTGCGTCTCTACCAGGGTTGAGATGAACAATCCGAAACCTAATATACCAAACAGGTACAAAGCGGCGAAGACATAAATCGTAACCAAACTTCCAACTGGCACAATACCATAGATGAGGTAACTAATCAAGAAACCTATTGTTAAAACGACAAATCCCAATAACCAGAATGGGATCATTTTTCCCAAAATCAGATGGTACTTTTTAATGGGCGTTACGTTAAGTTGTTCAATGGTTCCTATCTCTTTTTCACGTACAATGTTTAAGGCAGCTAAAAAACCACCCACCATGGTCAATAATATGGTTAGGATGCCAGGCACCATGAACAATGGATAACTAACAAATGGATTGTACCAGTTGCTATGTGTTATTTCAATCATGGGGAATGGATTAAATTTTGGCAGTTGCATCCATTCAAGCCTCACCTCCATATTGTATTGCCGAATAAGGTTGGCCAGGTAAGCATTTCCCAAATTGGCTTTTACGCCATTGATGGCGTTGACTGCTATAAATAAAGTAGACTCGTTTTCTTTAATAAGGTTCTTTTCAAAATTGGGTGGAATTTGCAAGACTAAATCTGCTTTATCCAACTCAACGGTTTCCAATGACTTTTCATAACTATCGCTGTATTCTGTAAGCTCGAAATATTGAGACCCATCAATCTTTGCAATTAACTCTCTGGACATCGGTGAATGGTCCTGATCAACAATGGCTATCTCCACATTTTTCACCTCATAGTCTGCTGCCATTGGCAACAAAATCAGCTGCACTGCCGGCATCACAAAAATCAACCGGAGAATGGCAGGATTCCTGAAAATCTGCCTGAATTCCTTTTCCAATAAAAATCGTAGGGTCCGCATATTTGATTTTTTAAGCCAATCTTATATTAAATTTCCTCCAGCTGATAATCAGGAAAAACATAGTCATCCCAAGCAAGATTAAAGACTCTTTCCAAATGGAAAAGAAACCCAATCCTTTTATCATGACAGATTTTATAATGCTGTAATACCACTTGGATGGAACAATATTGGAAAGTGCACGCAGGGGCAATGGCATGTTTTCAATAGGAAACATAAACCCACTCAACATGATGGTTGGTAAGAGTAATCCAATTAGTGCAATAAACATGGCTGTCATCTGAGAATCTGCCACATTTGAAATCATTAAACCCAGCGAAAGAGCAGTCATGATAAAAAGAATACTCACCGCATACAGAAGGATAATACTACCTCGTATTGGCAAATCCAAGAGGAAAACACTTAGCAATAAAATACTGGTTAGGTTTAAAATTGAAAGCAGCAAGTAAGGAATGGATTTGGCAAAAATGAGTGTAAAAGGTTTTAATGGCGAAACCAATAATACTTCCATGTTGCCATTTTCCTTTTCCCGCACAATAGAAATCGAGGTCATCATAGCACAAATCAACATTAGCACCATAGCCATCACTCCCGGTACAAAGTTAAAGGCGCCTTTCAATTGTGGATTATAAAGCATCCGGGTCCTGGTCTCTATTTTATATGGGAGTGACTTACCTTCCAACATTTCCTGTTGATAGTCGCCAATAATAGCGCTAGCATAGTTTACAAGGGTGTTGGCAAGGTTTGGGTCCGAAGCATCTGTTATTAGCTGGATAGTTGCTTTATTCGACTGGAATAGCTGTTGCTCAAAATTGGCCGGAAAAACCAGTATCATATCGGCTTTACCTGCTTTAAATGTAGGTTCCATTTCAGCGCCTTCAGCTATAGAACCGGTAAAATCAAAATAATCGCTGGCGATCATCTTATCAGCAATAGCCTTGGTAGTCTCACTTTTGTCACTATCGAGGATGACGAGTTGAGAATTTTTCACCTCATTGGTAAGTGCAAATCCAAATAGCAGGATCTGAACGATGGGGATACCCAGGAGGATAAACAACGTTCTTCGATCACGAAAAATGTGTTTAAACTCCTTTTGTACGAATATGATAAATTGGTTCATGCCGGTTTAATTTATCCGTCTGCCCGGGTTGCTTTACGGGCTAATTTTAAAAAGACTTCATCCATATCAACCGCATCGAGTTGTACCTTCAACTGTGCGGGTGTGTCCAATGCATCTATTCTTCCATCAACCATGATGGATACCCTATCACAGTATTCAGCTTCATCCATGTAGTGGGTTGTAACAAAAATGGTGATCCCCTCCTCCGCAGATTGGTATATCAATTCCCAAAACTTCCTTCTGGTTATCGGGTCAACACCACCTGTAGGTTCATCTAGAAATACTATTTGTGGCCGGTGTAGTACAGCTACAGAAAAAGCCAGCTTTTGCTTCCAACCCAATGGAAGGGAGGCAACCAGCGTTTTCCGCTCATTTTCAAGTTCAAGGTTTTTTAAAATGGCCTCAGTCCTGGTTTCCAGCAATTCATCAGACAAACCATAAATCCCGCCGTAAAACCTGATATTTTCTCCTACTGTCAAATCTTCATACAGGGAAAATTTCTGACTCATATAGCCAATCTCCTGTTTAATTTTTTCTGTATCACGGTAAATGTCAAAACCGGCAATGGTCGCTTCTCCGGCTGTTGGGTAGGATAATCCTGTCAGCATGCGCATGGCTGTTGTTTTGCCGGCACCATTTGCACCCAGGAAACCAAATATTTCACCTTTTTTTACTTCAAATGAAATTCCATCGACAGCCGTGAATGCTCCGAATTGCTTGGTGAGATTTTTCACTTTTATGACGGTATTTTCTTCCATGATTTTTTAAGATTCGTGAAGCATTAGGTCCATGAAAGTATCTTCAATTCCTGGTTTGATTCTCTCCACACTTAAGCCTTCATGTTCTTTTGAAAGTAAGTAAGCATGAATGGCCTTGGCATCGGTTTTTTCATTTTTTAAAACCAAATGATGACTTTCGCCAAAAGCAAAACAACTGTGAGTAAATGGATATGAGCGTAAATCTTTAAGCGCTTCAAACATGTTTGCTGTTTTGATGGCCCAAATTGGTTTGGAAAATTGCTGCACCACTCCATCCGGAGTATCCATGCTTAGTATTTTTCCTTCCTGCATTAAGGCTACTCTGTCGCATTGTGCTGCCTCATCCATGTAGGGCGTTGACACCAAAATGGTTAAGCCACTCTCCCTCAGTTTTTTCAACATTTCCCAAAATTCCTTTCGACTCACGGCATCAACTCCTGTGGTAGGTTCGTCTAAAACCAACAGTTTGGGACGGTGGATTAATGCGCAGGATAAACCCAGCTTTTGTTTCATACCACCTGACAGTTTTCCCGCTCTTCTTTTTTTGAAAGGTGCAATTTGCTCGTAGATGTCCTTGATTAGATCGTAATTTTTTTCAACCGAAGTTTTAAAAATTGAAGCAAATAAATTCAGGTTTTCTCCAACTGTTAAGTCCTGATACAAAGCAAATTTTCCGGGCATGTAGCCTATGCTTTCCCTAATCTTTGCAAAGTCATTTACAATATCCAAACCTTCCACTTGTGCCGTTCCTTCATCTGGAAGTAACAAAGTGGTTAGAATTCTAAACAAACTTGTTTTACCAGCTCCATCAGGTCCTAAAAACCCAAATATTTCCCCTTTTTCAATCGCAAAACTGAGATTGTCCAGGGCCAAAACCGGGGGCTTTCCCTTTTCTTCCTGCTGGTATCTTTTAACCAGATTCTGAGCGCTGACGGAATATTGCGTTGCCATTATTCTTCCGATTTTGAAAGAGCCAATTCACCGTACATGCCCAATTTTAAATAGCCATCATTTGGCACTTCCACCTTGATTGCATACACCAAATTGGATCTTTCGTCTTTGGTGATTACCGTTTTGGGGGTGAATTCTGCCTCGTCCGCAATCCATGATATTTTACCGGGATAGGATTTAAAGGCACCACTTCCATTATCAACCATTACCTCAACTGCCTGTCCCAATTTAATAACCGGCAATTGGTCTCCGGATATGTAAGCCCTGAAATCCAACGTGTCAAGGTTTGCAATTTTATACAGTGGTTTCCCCATTACCGCCAACTCACCTTGTTCTGCATATTTCACCAAAAGGGTCCCACTCACTGGATTGATTACCATGGTTTTACTGAGCTGATCATTCAATAAATCAAGTCGTTTTTGTAGCGGTAATTTTTCACTCAGGATGCCATTGTTTTGGATGGAAACCATCTCTTGTTGGGAGGCAATCTGCTGTTGCAAAACTTTGATTTGCTTTTCAGCTCCTATATATTGTTCTCGTACAACCTTTAATTGTGCATTTAGGTCATCAAGGCTTTTCCCGGTCGCAGCATCAGCAGCAACCAGCTTTTGAAACCTGGCTTGCTCTCCTTCTAAATTGGCAATTTGCTGGTCATAAACCTTCAGCTGTTGTTCCTGCGCCACTATTTGCGCTTTTAAAATATCAACCTGTGGTTTTGCCTGAGCTGTTTTGGCGCCCACCGCTTCCATGCTTGCTTCAATCTGCTCTTTTTGAAGACGATAATCAGAGGAGTCAATAAAAACCGCTACCGCTCCCTTTTTAATCTTATCACCTTCTTCATACCCAAAATTCACAATGCTGCCATTGGCCTGGGATGAAACAATTACTTCTTTGGCCTCAAAAGAACCACTGGCATCGTAATGTAGCGCTGTATCCGTGCAGGCACCGAAAAAAAGTCCGGCAACAACAGCAATTCCTGATAATTTAATATTGGTATTCATTGATAAATATTTGTGGATTTATGGGTAAAATCTAAGTTGATAAACTGTTTGAAGAACCTGTACCTGGTGAATATCTCTATCGAGCATCGCTTTACTCCAGGCATTCACGTCACTTATGTATTCTGCTGTTGTAAGTGTCCCATTTTCCAATTGTGTGCCTGCTCGCATTTTAATCTTTTCACGTAGGGTAATTATGGCTTCATCTGTTTGCAAAGCATCTTGATAATCCTGTAATTCCTTGTTCAAGTTTACCTTTTGGGTTTGGTTGAAACTGTTGTAGGCTTCCTTGTCTTTGTCTATTTGAAGCTGTTGTAAGCTTAGTATTTCCCTGTCCTTTTTATTGGTGTAAAAAGAACTGATATCCCAGCCCAATCTTAGTCCTGCCTGGAACATAAAGGCAGGATTTTCATCAAGGAAATTAAATCCTGGCTGACCATATCCTCCCAAAGCAAAAGCCTGCAATTGTGGGACACCCTTGGCATTTATAAGGGACAACTGGCCATCTAAAATTTGCTTTTGAGCATCAAAAAGAGCCAATTCTGCCCTAGCTTCCGTTTGAGGGTTTTCTTTGGGTAGTTGAAGAGAAACTTCTGCATCGAAAGCCAATCCCGTCAAAGTGGAAAGATTTTCCAACAAGGAAAGCCTGGCTTTTTCAGTTTGTTGAATGGTCAACTGAAGCTGCAATAATTCGGCGTCCAGCCTATCAACTGATGCACCTGTCACCAAGCCATTTTCCTTCATGTTTTTAAGCCGTTGGAGCTGGCTGGTCAGATCGTCTTCTACCAAATGGAGGGAATTAAGCTTTTGGTCTATCAGCAAACCATTGAAATAAAGGTTTTGAATATTATCCTTTATATCCTGTTGCTGCATCAGGTTTTGTTGTATTGTTGCTGCAGTGGAAGCTTTATTCACAGTTTTTTGGCGACTCGTCATTCCGCCATCAAAAAGGATTTGGTTGAGTTCACCAGCCACCCTGTATTGGGTCTTGGGTATCTGTGGAACTTCAAAACCTGGAATAGGTGCATCTATATTAAGTTGTGTCACCTTATTTTGCCAGGTAAGTTGCCCAGAAATCTTGAGTTTTGGCCACCAATTTTGATTTGCCTTTTCAACCTGGGCGGTTCCCAATTGCTGAATGACTCCGCTTTTTTGAAAAGAAGGGTGATTATTGGAAACAGCTTCCAGACATTCCTCCAGACTTATGGTTTTGGACTGACTTTGTAGTCCCAACCAGCTTACCCAAAAGAATACTAGTAAAAAAATCCTCTTATCCATTTGATTTAACTATTTGGTTAAACACTGTATAAAAAATTTTATGCTTTGATGGCACGTATTACAAATTCGGCTACTTCTACTTTTCGTCTCTCAACGAATTCTCTAAACGCTTGTTCATCCTTCGATAAAACATGCTGAAGAATAGGTTTTCCAACAAACGGAAAAACACACATGGAAATAATATTTGTCAGCAACATATCAGGTGCACATGGTATAATTTCGCCTTTTGCCAGGGCCTTTTGATAAGCATCTACCATCTTTTCAAAAGGCAACCTTTTACCTCCTGCTTTTTCCAACAATCCAATCATCCTGGATGGGTCTCTATTTATCTCATGTGCCAGGAACGGCGCTATAAATGAGTTCTCTCCGATAGTTTGAATATAAACAAAAACGAATTTTCTAATTATCATAAAAAAATCATCCGTCGAGTTAAAGACCTCATGCAACTGTGGAATGATTTTAAAAAAGGATTCCTGGAAAATGATTTCAAACAATTTTTCCTTGTTCCTAAAATAATAATGTAACAAGGCTTTATTTATTCCTGCCCTATCTGCTATATCCTGCATCCTGGCTCCTGCCATTCCATGAGCCAGAAACTCAACTTTAGCTGCAGCAATAATTTTTTCCTCTGTGCTAATCTCTTTTTCCATTCACTAATTAGTTTAACCATTTGGTTAAGACTGCAAATCTGGAAATAATTTTTCCTTTTTGCAAGTTTTCGGGTAATTAATGCGTTTTTTATTCAAATGAAATAATCTGATGAAAGCCATGAAACCCTTTTTGATCCTATTTCTTCTCCTTCCCATTCTCCTTCCATCGCAAAATATTGTCCCCAATCCAGGCTTTGAAAAAAAACGTTTACCTGTAAAAGGTTGGATGAGTACCAACACTATGTTCGATGACAAAATTGAATATTGGACATCCGCCAATCAGGGTTCACCGGACATTATGTATCCAAATCTGGCTGACAACATAAAACCTAAAAGGCCCAATCTTAATATTACAGGACATAGACCCCACCGTGGCAATTATTGTATCGGCCTAAAAACATATGGTTGCCTAACCATGACCCAACATTGTAAAGAATACCTGCAGGCCCACCTGGTACGCCCCATGATCAAAGGCAAACGATATTATGTTGAATGCTGGATAAATCCTGCCCAAACCTCACCAAGGGTAAATGACTTTGGAATTGCCTTCTCCTTAAACAGAATTTATGAGCCAATGGAATTTGGCCTCTATTATTTACAGCCTGTCATAAAAACGGATTTTATGTTGGATGCCCCACCAAATGAATGGATTAGAATCTCTGATACCATAACTGCAGAAAACGACTATGAATACATCATCCTGGGATCTTTTACACCCGATGAATTTATAACTGTAGACACTTCCCAAACTGAACTTCGGTATTCCTATTATTTCCTGGATGATGTGCTGGTCAAGCCACTTGACCCTTCTTTTGATGCATCCAGTTTTAAAGAAGGTATTCCTGTTGTGATGCAAAATGTATTTTTCGAACATAATAAAGCCGACCTATCAGAAGAATCTCAATTAGAATTAGACTTTCTGGTAACCACCCTTAACTCAAAACCCAAAACAAAAATTCGAATAGTGGGTCATACCGATAACTCCGGCAATGACGACGAAAACCTACAACTCTCCAGAAACAGAGCCCAAAGTGTTGTGGACTATCTGGTTTCAAAAGGTATTTCAAAAAATAGGTTGAAAGCAATCGGAATGGCTAGCACCCAGCCTATCGCTGATAATAGTACACCTGAAGGAAGACAAAGGAATCGAAGAGTAGAATTTGTACCATATTTCGATTAACCTCTTGGAAACTAATTTTGCATTTGGATCCAATTATCAACCATTGACTCCATAGTGGTTAGCGGTACCGAGCCTTTCGAAAGTATTAAATCATGGAATGCCCTAAGGTCAAATTTTTCTTTTAGGCTTTCTTCTGCCTTTTTGCGCAATTTCCTGATTTTCAGTTCTCCCATTTTGTAGGAAAGTGCTTGCCCGGGCCAACCGATATACCGATCGATTTCAGTACCAACCTCATGGAGGGATAAAGCTGTATGATTAGCTAAAAAATCAAATGCTTCCTGGCGGCTCCATCCTTTATAATGGATTCCTACATCAACCACCAACCTGCATGCCCTCCACATCTCGTAGGTAAGCCTTCCAAATTCATCGTAGGGTGTAGCATACACGCCCATTTCCTTTCCCAACCATTCACAATATAAGGCCCATCCTTCTCCAAAAGCAGACAAGTAAGTGTTTTGTAATAAAGGGTGTTGATCAGGCATTTCCTGCGCTAATGAAATTTGCAAATGATGGCCTGGAACAGCTTCATGCAAAGTCAAAGCAGGGAAGGCATACAAGGGTCGACTTTCCAATTTGTAGGTATTTACAAGGTAATTCCCTGCCTTATGATTTAGAAGGGACCCGGGCGAATATCGGCCGGCCGTGTAATAAGGTGCTATCTCATCAGGCACCGGGATTACTCCATATGGCAACCTGGGCAAAGTATTGAAATATGCAGGCAATTTACCATCGATAACTTTAGACAACCTCGAAGCATAGGCTAATAATGCTTCACCTGATGTAGGATAAAACTGTGGATCTGTCCTTAAAAATTGAATGAATGCGGCAAAATCTCCTTTAAATCCGGTTGTTGCAATTAGCGAATCCATTTCTGCTTTTATCCTCGTAACCTCCTGTTGACCAATTTCAAAAACCTCATCCGGACTTATATCAAGTGTAGTGAAATAGGCAACTTTATTTTCATAATAAGCTTTGCCTTCAGGCAAATTAGAAACGCCGGGCGCTCTTTCGGCTTTTGGCAGGTAGACTTCAACAACAAACTTTTCAAGCTTTTGGAATGCAGGTAATATTTCATTTTGGATGACCTGAAAACCTTCAGTTTTCAAGTTTTCATCACCTTCCATTGACTGTTCCATCTGGTTAAAAGGTGCATAAAATGGATGTTTTACCGGATCATTAAGTAAAAAGGGTTGTAGGCCCCCATGAAAATTTTCAACCAATAAAGCAGGATGATACACACCTTGTTTCAAACCCTGATCCATTAAGCTAATATTTTGGAAAAGGTAGTCCGGAAAGGCCCTTAAGCGCTGAATATAATTTTCATAATCCCCTTTCTTTTCAAAAGGCAAGGATTCAATCAGATACGAAAAGGCTGATAAAAAGCTTTCATCACCTTTAAAAGTAAAGTATTGATCACCAAATGCATATCCACTAAGACTATTCGATAATTCAAGGTCCATCATGTCATACATGATAACATCGTCTACATTTAGCTCAGCCCTCGAAATAGATTGCAGTCTTTCAAAAAATACCGAATCCTGCAAATGGGTTAATTTTAGGCTGGCCGAACTAAGGTCCGGAAACAGTAGCGAATCATTTATTTCACCTGCATAGGCAGCAGTGAACGGATCATTAGCAAGCTTATAATTCCAATAATCATCAGCCAATTTTTCTAATGGGCTTTGTGTAGGCTCACCTGGCTTTTTTCCACAGGAATAAAACAAAATGGCAGAAAACAGGAGTAAAAAACCGTATCTCATCATGCAGGATTTTTATAGAAGTTCCTGCTAAGTTAGCTAAAAGTACCGTTGATATTTTGCCCCTCTAAATTGTAGTCCATTTGTAACAACTTATCTTTTACACCTTGATCTTAGGATAGCACAAAAAGTATTTCCTGACCATATTAGCCTGGATGGTATAGTCTGAACTTTCAGACATGGGCTTTACTTCACCATTTTTAAAAGAGATTTTGATTTCCTGCTTAGCAGTTGAATAGGCTCTGTTGGTTTGCGATCCCGTAAAAACCAGGTATTCAAGGTTTCCTGAAGGCACTTTATCACTTTCAGTTACCAACTTTTTGATTTTTTCAATGTATTCCTCTTCAAAAGGTGTATTCTTCAATTCCAGACGGAATAATTTCCGATTAATAAGACTCTTGGATAAATAGGATAATATTTCATCATCCTGATAGTCAAAAGCCTTTAGGGCAGAGACAATGTCATAGTCATCTAACCTCGAAAATTGCTGCAAGATTTCATCGCGCCTGTTTTTCAGGTCTTCTCTGGTAATTTCTTGTTCAAGAAAAAATTGCAGGCTTTTACTTACTTCTAATTTTTTACCATTCGAGGTAAGTTCCTTGGCTCTTTTTAGGACTCTAACCAACATTTCTTCAGCAGAGAGCACAGTCTTGTGCAAATAAACCTGCCAATACATTAGACGCCTAGCAATCAGGAACTTTTCAATCGAATAAATTCCCTTTTCTTCAATAACCAATTCACCATCATGCACATCCAGCATTTTGATAATCCGATCATACCCAATAACACCCTCTGATACACCGGTAAAAAAGCTGTCTCGATTGAGATAATCCATTCGGTCCATATCCAACTGGCCGGAGACCAATTGGTGCAAAAAGGGTTTGTGATAGCGGTTGTTAAAGATCTCAATGGCCAGTGATAATGCCCCCTCAAACTCCTGGTTGAGCTGTTCCATGATCATGACCGAGAGTTGTTCGTGGGTCACATTGATCAGGGTGTGTTCCAGAGTATGAGAAAAGGGCCCGTGGCCGATGTCGTGCAAAAGGATGGAGATCCCCACGGCTTCTGCCTCAGCATCGCTAATTTCCGTACCTTTAGATCGCAATACATCAATGGCCTGACAAGTGAGATGATAAGCTCCCAGTGCATGATGAAAGCGGGTATGTAGCGCACCGGGATAGACGTAGTGGGTGAGACTAACCTGTTTGATGCGTCGCAAGCGCTGAAAATAGGGGTGTTCCACCAGATCGAAAATGATGCCGTACGGGATTGAAATAAAACCGTAGACCGGATCATTTAAAATTTTGACTTTGCTCATTACTGAATGATCTATGAGGCCATGAAGATGAAAGAGAAGAAAGCGCTTCCATTTTTTGCACGGGCTGACTACTCATTATGCTGTTGTTTCCTGATATCTCTTTCATCTACATTGCAATGGATAAACTAAAAAAACCTTAATTGTTCTAAGGAAATGCAATATCTTTTGGGCGGCCTGCCGTTTTGGGATGGAATGTCCGTTTTATCCCGATAAAAACAGGTTTGCAGGTTAGAGCGTTTGGTTAGAATAGGATCAAAAAGCAGGCATTTGTACAACCAAATATTGGACGGGCAAGTTTAAACAAATAAACTCAAAATTAACAAAACCAATCTATGGATCAAATCAAAATATTGTGGGCGGATGATGAGATCGATCTACTAAAACCCCAATTGCTTTTTTTGCAGAACAAAGGTTACGAGGTACTCACCGTGACCAATGGCTATGACGCTCTCGAAGAAGTGGAAGAGAACAATGATATCGACGTTGTTTTTCTGGATGAAAGTATGCCCGGTATTACCGGACTGGAAACCCTGGGAAAAATAAAAGAGTCTTTTCCCGGTCTGCCGGTCGTAATGATCACCAAGAATGAAGCGGAGAATGTGATGGAAGAAGCGCTTGGCTCGCAGATCGCCGACTATCTGATCAAACCGGTCAATCCGAACCAGATCCTGCTTACGCTGAAAAAGATCATTGATAACAAACGCCTGATCCGGGAGAAAACGGCGGCTGATTATCAACAGGAATTCCGTCAGATCCTCATGGAACTGGATAGTGGTCTGAATTATTCCGAATGGGTGGATATTTACCGCAAGATCATTGGCTGGGAGATTAAGATCGATGAATCCCAGTCGACCCAAATGGGGGATATTCTCGCTATGCAGAAAAGCTCGGCCAACACCGCTTTTTCTAAATTCATCCTGAAGAATTACCCTTCCTGGATAAAGAACAACGATGGTCCGGTGATGTCACACAATCTGATGCGCAATAAGATCTTTACCCGTCTGGACCCGGAAGTGCCCACCCTGATGATCCTGCTGGATAATATGCGCTATGACCAATGGAAGGTGATCGAACCGATCATATCGGAGCTGTATCGCGTGGAAGAGGAAGACCTTTTCTTCAGTATTCTGCCCACTTCCACCCAATATAGCCGCAATGCCATCTTTGCGGGTATGATGCCGGCCGATATCGAAAAACACTACCGGGACTGGTGGCTGAATGATAATG
>JAGQWW010000349.1 GCA_020436955.1 Saprospiraceae bacterium
TTTCCGGGAAGTAATATTAAAGCACAAAAATTTGATGTGTGGTGATTTATAAGCGTGGGATGGATTAACCTACTAAAGAAATGTAGGTTAATCCATCCTCAATTGACTTACCGCCCTGGTTGGCGGCTTTTCTTTCTACCCTGCCAGGGTCTTATTTCTTCTGCCAGGAAAGTATTATCTACTTTAATATTACCAACCAATTTTACCTCCTCTCCCTCTTCCAACCGTAAAACCGGAGCAATAAAGGCATCTTCATATTTAATCACCCATGATTTTCCATTGAAATCTTTCATGATTAAAGCGTCCGGCTTTATTTCTGTTAGGGTTCCTGCTAAAAATCCGTTTTCCGGCTGCATCCAAATTCTGGCTTTCTTTTCTTGTACACTTTCATAAAAAGAGGCTTTTGATGCGAAAGTGTTTTCCAGCCACTGACCTCCTCCACCCAGGTAAAAAATAGTTCCAAGTACAATACTGATGGCTGCAGAATATCCCACCCATTTTGAAAGGGTAAGCTTGTATCCTTTGTCTGATGATTGGATGCTGTAAATGGCGACCAAAAGGAAAATCAGGAGTGCAATTAACCAGATAAATGGCAATAATGATAAGACCATTTCCCATCCTGAATGATCCAGGTGTTGCAGTGCCCAAAACCCGGTTTCCCTTAAAGAGAAAAGTATGACAGAAAACGCTAAAGAACCTGCAATCACAGCAAAACCAAAAGAGAACCAAATAATTGATCGCTTCAACACAAATTTCCATTTTGGAATAGGTTGATCTCCACTATCTTTTATTCTTTGCATTAATTTATCGGTGTTACTCATGGCATAGCGTTTTAAAAATCAATATTTGAAATTCCCTTTTCTGCTATCTTTTTAAAATGGTCCTTTGCCCTTTTTAACCGGATAGCTACCGTTCCTTCCGGAATTTTCAAAACATCGGAAATTTCCTGATAAGGCATCTTTTCAAGGTATTTTAATACCAAAACTTCTCTGTATTTTAAAGGGACAGCATCCAACATTTCCCGGGTAAATTCCAAGGCATCTTCTCCGGATTCATCATCTGCCGAATCATCTGTCAATTCAGCTTTCAGTAAATCTATATCAACTGTTTTATTTTTTCCGTAAGACTGTTGCTTTCTGAGGTAGGAGATGGTCTCATTATGCACCAGGCGATACAACCAGCTACTAATGGGTAAACTGGTATCAAGACCATTTAAATTTCTCCAAACCTTAATAAAAGCATCTTGTAAAACATCTTCAGCTTCCTGGTTGGAAAGGGAAGAAAGTCTAAGCACATAGCGAAGCAATTTGTCTTCATAACGTTCGTACAAACAGGAAAAATAATCCACTTCTATCAATGCCTTTTGAACAATGGCAGCATCAGAAAGGTCCCTACATTTTTCCTTTGATACAATCATGTGTGGTTGGAAATATTGAATAAAGCTAAGGCTTTGAAATTTGAATTTGGGTGATGCGTGTTACCGGAAAAAACTATGCTCCGAACCAGATTCGGAGCATAGTTATCATGGACCAACTCAGTTAATTCTTATTAATATCATCCGCCATTACGACCTTGTCTGTTTGGGCCATTGTTTGGGCCATTATTAGGACTGTTTGGGCCGTCATTTGGGCAAGTTCCATCACCTGTCCCGTTGCCATTTCTAGGGCCATCATTTGTACAGGTACCATCACCATTTCCGTTGCGCGGACCATTATTTGTATTGTTGAAACAAACACCATCCCCTTTTTCTCTTTCAGTACCAATGATGTATTCAAAATAATCCTGGTCGATAAATTCAGGCGTATAAGTTGCGTTGTTTTTTTCAAGGTTTCTGACAAATGCTCTCAAGTGGTTTCTTGAACCTCTTTCTAGATTATCAAAAACTGCATGGATATCATCATTGTCTACTCGGTCGTAATTCAATTTTAAATCATTGATAACCAAATCTTCTATGTATGCTCCTACTGTCAATGCATCAACTAAACTTGTTTGACCTTTCTGAATCAAAGCAGCATAAGCATCAGCCAAATTAGGATTGGTAAACATGCCCGGATTATCATTAAAGTCTGGTAATTCAAGCTGGTATCTGATCATCAAGCATTCTATAGCGTCCATATGGCTTTGTTCTGAAGCCATAATGTTAGCAAATACCTGGATGTTCCACATTTCATTCATTTTATTGTAAACATCTCTGGCTAGTTTTTCTTCTTCCAACATGAAGGTTAATGCTTCTTTTTCTACATCAGAAAGGGGCTGCATTTGATAGTTGTCGATGATGCAATTGCAAGGATCAACTACTGCATTGTTAGTTCTGGCATTTACTATTGCCTCGTTAGCCACGGAGTCCATATCATTTTCAGTAGCATCACACTGCACGAAAATCATTGCGAATCCAAAAGTCATGGCCAACATTACGATTGATTTAAAAAATGAATTTTTCATGACTTATTTTTTTAATTGTTATTGGTTGCTTTCATACCTGACACGCAGTGCTTTCCTTTTTCTTTCATTTTTTTTAAAAAAAGTTTTCAAAGAAGTAATCCAATGCAACTTTTTGACGTATAAATCATTTAAAAATGACCTTGTTTGCAAGGGTTTTGGAGACAAGGTCATAGATTTGAAAATTATTTTCCCGGAATAAAAACCTGTTACATTGAAAAATTTATTGCCCCTTTTAGGATTGTTGTTGCTCATTGCATGTGGAGCCAATGAAAACACCAATAACAATTCAGGCACGACTAACTCCAATGACGGAGTAGCTTTGAATACAAATGTTAATGCTACAACCGAAATACCACCAGCCGAGTCTCCTGACATTACAGTGACCATCAATGGATATAAAAATGGTGGTCTTGCACAATTGATAGGCGTATATCAAGGGAAAAACTATCTGGCAGACTCATCTCAGATAAACAATGGTGTTATTCATTTTAAGAGAACCGAACCTTATAAACAAGGATTACTTTTTGTGGTGTTGCCAGATAACAACAATATCCAGGTTTTGGTTAGCCATGACCAGACTTTCTCCATGACTTGTACCTACCCGGACTTGGCCAATTCCATGAAGGTAGAAGGTAGTTTGGATAACCAATTATTGTATGATGTTTTCAAGTTCGAGCTCACACAGCGACCTCAGTTTACCACTATAGCCAACCAAATGAGAGGCGTGGATCCTGCAACCAAACAATATATGGATCTTCGAAATCAGCAAAACAGCCTTTTGGATGAGCGTAATGCATATCTAAATAAGGTGTTTTCAGAGAATCCCAATACGCTTTTTACTCATTTTAAAAGAGCCGGTGCAAATCCGGATATCAGGGATGCTGTTAATGCAGATGGTACACTCAATTCTGCCTTATATGGATACAAGTATAGGGACCAATTTTGGGATGGTGTAGATTTCTCTGACGATCGTCTGATGTGGACCCCGGTTATTTCCAACAAACTGGAGCGTTACATGAACGAATTGACCCCTCAAAATCCTGATTCCATTTTAAAATATGCTTACAAATTGGTGGATCAGGTAGTTCAAAGACCTGAATATTTTAAATATTTCGCCAACTGGATTGTATTG
>JAGQWW010000350.1 GCA_020436955.1 Saprospiraceae bacterium
GCTGTCATCTTTTACAACATGTTATTGCAAAAAGAGACCTTTAAAGAGGAAATGCTAAAGCCTACAAAAACACAAAGTAATAAAGTGTTGAACCGACTCAGGAAAAAAGCAGAACAACAGGGATACACCCTTGTAAAAATCCAAGATAAGGCAGCATAGGAAAAATTGATTCAGTATAAAAGCTTTGTAAACTTTAGCTTTTAGATAATACTGAGAAAATCTGTTTTTTCAAACATGGGAAAGGTCGGTATACGTTCGCAACGATTTTTCGCAACGAACGCAACGAAAAAAGGTAAAATCAAAAATCAAGAATCAAAACCCAAGAATCACAAATCAACTCACCCCCAACCCCCTCCAGGGGGCGGCAGATTTGTTGGAGTTTGGTTTTCGCTTTTCGATATTCGGCACTCGATTACGTACGGGTAGCCGCAACGTAATAATAGTAAAATCAAAAATCAAGAATCAAAACCCAAAATTCAAAAATCCCCCATCCCCAATCTCCCATCCCTGATCCCCCATCCGAGTTACCCCATCTTTTCCCTATCTTCCTCCCATGAAACAGCGCCTAATTAATTCTGCAGTAATCGTTTCGGCTTTGGGGTATTTTGTAGATGCCTTTGACCTGATTTTGTTTGGGGTAGTACGGGTGAAGAGTTTACAGTCTTTGGGATTTGAAGGCGAAGCATTGACCCAGGCAGGTATCTTCCTCCAAAACTGGTTGATGGCCGGTTTGTTGCTGGGAGGCGTATTATCCGGTATAGTGGGCGATAAGTTTGGGAGGGTTAAAGTGCTTTATGGTTCCATCGCCTTGTATTCGATTGCTAATCTTGCAAATGGGATGGTGGCAGATGTCAATATGTATGCATTATGCAGGTTCCTGGCAGGTATTGGATTGGCTGGTGAAGTTGGTACAGGCATAACCCTCGTTTCAGAGAGTTTGCCCAAAGAAAAACGGGGATTAGGCACTACGATTGTGGCAACATTTGGTATGATGGGTGCCTTGAGCGCCGGTATGATTGATTGGATAATTCCCGATTGGCGTATGGCTTATTATTTTGGGGGTGGACTGGGCATTATCCTGTTGGTTTTACGCATCCGGGTGCAAGAGAGTGGTGTGTTTAATAAAATCAAAACCGATGCACAATTGGTGCGTGGAAATTTCCTTTCTTTTTTTCAATCCAGAGAACTTTTTGGACGCTTATTAAAAAATACCTTTTTGGGTGGTACCACCTGGTTTGTGGTGGGAATTCTGGTTTTTTTGGCCCCTGAATTTGGAAGAGCGAAAGGGATTGAAACGCCCATTTCTCCTGCGGAGGGTATTATTTATTTTCATATCGGCATGGTGCTGGGGGATGTCTCCAGTGGTTTATTGAGCCAGTTGATTCAAAGTAGGGTCAAAACGGTCCAATTGTTTTTGGGGCTGCAGACGCTTGTTGTAGCTGCTTACCTATTTGCCCCAATACATTCCGCCTCTATGATGTACATCTTAATCGGTGTACTTGGATTTACCGCCGGATTTTGGGCCGTTTTTATAACCAATGCTTCCGAGCAATTTGGAACCAACCTTCGTGCTACCGCAGCTTGTACCATTCCGAGTTTAGTGCGAGGCTTGTTTATTCCCATAGGCATCGGTTTCACCTTTTTTGCATCTGATGCTGTTTTTGGTAATCCATTATTGGCAGCTGCATTATTAGGATTCATTACCCTCGGATTAGCCTTTTGGTCCTCTTTTTCTATAAAAGATGCTTTCCATCGGGATTTGGATTTTGTAGAAAAATGAACGGAATACGGTAGCCGGTTGCCGGAATACGGTTGCCGATTTGGGTTAATACCCTGGCTGTTTGTGCCGTTCACCGGCTACCGTATTCCGTTCCAATCAGATTTCCTGCATCTTTCTGATCTGTGGCATCACCACCTTTTTGGGCATTAATGGCAAAATGTAGCTCTGCATTTTTTGCATGCCGGTCAAGCCTGAAAAGATATCCAGTTTGCCTTGCATCATGGCCTGGTATCCCTCTGCAGCTACTGTTTTCGCGCTAAAGGTCTTTTGAAAAAGGCTGGTTTTATCCATATCTGAAGTCCTGGCAAATTCTGTTTCGGTTGCTCCGGGCATCAAGGCGGTGACGGTGACATTGGTGTCGTATAGTTCTTCCGCGATAGCGTTGCTTAAAGAAGTGACATAGGACTTGCTCGCATAATACACGGCTTGCAAAGGGCCGGGCACCAGCGCTGCTGTAGATGAAACATTCAAAATGCGGCCCCGGTTATTTTTGACCATATCGGGAAGGAAATACCAGGTTAAAGCAGTCAAAGCGGTAATGTTGACATTGATCATGGCCAAATGACGTTCCAAGGGCAATTCGTGAAATTTTCCTCTTAGTCCAAATCCGGCATTGTTAATCAAATATTCTACTGTAATGCCTTTTGATTTTACTGTATCAAAGATTTCCCAAGCAGCGTTTGGTTCGGAGAGGTCTTTAGCGATGACGAGCACCTCGCGCTGGTATTGTTCTTCCAGTTCCTTTTTTAGGGTTTCCAATTTATCAGTCCTCCTGGCGATGATGATAAGGTCACCAGTCTTTTCTGCATGGATGCGGGCAAATTCTTTCCCGATGCCGCTGCTGGCTCCGGTGATAAGTGCTGTATTTTTCATGATAATGGATTTTGTAATGAGTGAATTTGAATTCCTTTTTTCAATTGACATTACAAAGGTGCAGGCAATACAGCGGTGAATATTGCACAGAATGCAGAAGGGATAACACAAAACGCATCAATTGCGCTTAAAAAGGAACTTTAGTGGATGTTTTATGATCCCTTTTCCTTCAAGATAACTAAGGAGAATATGTGAACTTACTATACCAATAAAAAAAAGTGCCCATAACCAATCATTCTCGTTCGAACCTTCCTTATCGATAAAAACCTCAGGTTTTCTTCGGGTGGTCTTAAAGCTGATTGATCTACTATTTTCTTTAAAAAAATGATTGTTGACCTGGTGTTCAGATTGTGCAAACAGGATGGTGTTTTTTACCTTCCCGATCGCTGCTCCATACGCGTTATCATATGTAATAAGATATTGGGCAGCATGGTCATGTCCTTCATTATCCAGTTTTTCGAAGTATAACAAATCCAGTGGTTCACCTTCCTGTGTCCAAATTTTCAGGTTGGCTTCAAAGTATGATTTCAATGTTTTATCCCAGAATTCCTGGTCCTTTTGCTCTTCTAACAGCGGTTCAAATTCCAACAATGCATTGCGAAGGGTCCATGGTAAATCAGCATACACCTCTACAAATTGTGGTTTGGTGTAAATTGTAAATGAAGCCACCTTTGTATCATGGGCCCTGGCTGTAAAAACCAGGGCCAGTCCGAATAATATGCTGATTATCTTTTTCATTGAATCCTAAAATCATTTGATGGTGTCCCTTTGAAATATCTGGGGACAAATGGAAATTCATCTGTAATAAGATAGTAATAGGTGCCTGAAGGGAATTCCGGTGTCACCCCATACCTGCCATTCGCCTTATCTAAATCTCCTAATCCTTCTATGAATT
>JAGQWW010000351.1 GCA_020436955.1 Saprospiraceae bacterium
ATATTTACCTGTCGTGACTTTAAAACTGTATTCTCCTTCATCATTGGTAAAAGTGCTAAACTCTTGACCTTCAGTATTTTTTAGCACAATCTTGATCCCTGAAATCACAAATCTCGTGTCTGAAAATTTTTCTCTTTTCAGCTTCAATGTACCTTTCAGCTTTTTCGGACTTTTCAGGTATAAAATTTCAGATTGCATAGTTTTATGAACCAATACTGAATCCTTATAAGTAAGGTAAAGGCCCTGTGGATCTCTAATCTCGACTCGATAAGTATCATGGGGCAACCTTTTCAACTTCACTTCTCCTTTATTATCAGTAATCAGTTTTTGATTACCGATGGTAACTAACAGGTTAGCAACAGGCTCGAGTGTCGTTTCATCGAGAACGGTATACTTCAGACTACTCTTTTTACCCTTTTGGTTAAAACTATTGATGGATTTTCTTACCCCGACTTCCCAACTAACGATAGTCTGCAACCCGGTTTTTAAAAGATTTCCTTCACCATACACCTGCCATTGTTTGGCAATAGGAGCATCAATGCCGGTCCAATAGTTTTGGTACCATTTTCCCCGGGTGCTATTGTAGACCATTTGTCCACCAATTTTAAAATTGACCCTGTCTTTGAAAAATCTTTGATTGGTCCCAAATCCCATACTTAAGAACTGCCTGCCATCCAGCATACCACCCTGATCCAATTCCTCCAGGAAAAACACAGAACCGTTTTGGTATCTAAAATTGCCATTAAAACGTTTCCACGTGAATTCAGCAGCGACTTTCCAGTTCACGATATTTGACAGGATTTCTTCCTCATTTTGGGTTTGATACTTTCCGATTTCGCCTTGTATGGAGGCTCGGGTGCCGGCGTCACGGTATTCCAGCAATCCTTTTATGTTTGGGTTGATGTTTTGAAAAGACTCAACTTCTCGATTACCTACATAATATCCTGCGCGCTGTCTAAGAAAGCCCGGATAAACACCTGCTTTCAAAGAACTGGATATATTCTTTTCTACAGAAAGTGAATATTCCTGCCGATAATTTATTTGATGGGCCCTATTGACCGGAAAACGAGGTGATGGTTTTGGAAAAGCACGGATTTTACTTTCAAATGCCATCCGCCAGGAAGGAGTCGGATTAAAATAAAAGCGGTTTAAGTAAATCTGCTGGCCGGCTCTTCGCCCGGGATGGTCAAGTGTTGCAACATAATTATTGAGGTCAACAGAAAATCTTCCCAACTTTTTGAAACCAATGACTTCTGCGAATCCACCGGGAGCTTTTATTTCTTTTTTATCGAAATTGACCCCGACCCCACCTTTCAGACTCCAAAATGAACTTTCCGTCTCCTTTGAGAAATTAACCGACCAGACTGCTTTGTTATCGTTGGGATTGAAGTTGCCTACTATTACTGATTTTAGGTTCCAGTAATTTTTGAGTTTTTGATCAACGTCCATATAAACAGAATTGCCTCGGACGTTATTTTTTTCACCAATAGGTGCGACAATATTTCCATTATGATTAAGCGCGCCAAAAGTAAAAGTGTATTCATCCTGTTTCCATCCTACATAAGCACCTCTTCCAAAAATATTTAATTCATCATTTTTACTTAGGTTTCCCAATCCATACAGCCATTTTTCATCTTCATACAGATAATAAGAATTGATGACTCGAAGCTCGTTGGTTTCATGAAAGTAATTGGATTGAAAAGAAATGGACGAGTTACTTTCCAAATCCAGAAAGTCCTTCTGATATTCTAATGCAAAATTATTCCCTAATCCACCGCCTTGGTATCCCAATTGGATATTTTCCAGGGTATTATTGGATGAATTGGACGGGGTAAATACCTTTTTAGACAGTCTTGGAACTAAGAGACTGCTAAGTGAGCGAATAATTTTATTGTTTTCGTCCTGTACTAAAACAGAAATTCGCTGATAATTCTGAATGGATGATATGTTTTCAATGGTCCCTTCCAATTGAACGATAGTGTCTTGACCGGGTAATAAGACCAATGCCACCTCCTGAATTTCAATATCCTTTTCTTTCAGTGGTCTTAGTGCAACTTTCTTTTCTTTTGAAGCAGGGTTGGATATTCTGTATTGTAATAGGAACTTCCTCCCTTTGGATATTACCTCTTCGCTTAAATTTTCAAGGAGCACCTTTTTCCCTGAAGGAGGAGCCATTTCCAAGTATGCATTAGCTAAGGGAATATTTTCGCCCATGGAAAATACTTGCCCTTTGATTGAAAAGGTATCCGATTGGCTTGAGGCATTGTCCATCAACAATTTAAAGTAAAAAGTTTGCTTACCGGCATTGCCGAAATCAACAGGATAAGCTGTAGGGGAAAGTGACCGTAATTGGTTGGGAAATGATATTTGGAGAGTTGCTCTTCCTGCAGGTGGTGCAAATCCGGGATCTACAGTTGCCTTGATTTTATACAGGCCCTTTCGGTAAAAATTATCTGATGATTTTATAAATTCTAAATCAAGTTTTACCTGTGAAAAACCTGTACCCAAAACACATATAAATGCGGAAAATACAAATAATATTTTCCACAATACAATTGTGCGTTTTGGTGAGGAGACAAACATAATGGCATTATTCTTGTCTAGACTCAGGCAAATCTCTTGCCGATTTTAATTCCCCCCCACCAGTCCTCGACGAGTTATTCTTTAACCTTTTAAATATTTGTATTATGTTAAAAAAGCTGGTACTCACAGCCGTGTTGATGGTGGGATTTGGAATGGCCATCTTTGCACAAAGCAGCAGTCAGACTGCTACCCTAACTGTTATTATTAATAACGCAATTGCCCTAAATCTTACTGATGTCAATCCGACATTGATTTTTGATGAAGCTTCAGACTTTGTCAATGGTGTAACTTATTCAGCCTCTCCTGCAGGGGATGTAACTGCCACCAGAGCATTTGATGTTACTGTTGCCGCTAGTGGAGCAGATTTAGATGATGGTTTTGGTAACACCATTCCTGTTTCTTCTGTAGCAGTTGAACCAACTGGTGCAGGTCTAGGTACAACTTCTCAAGTAAGTTTAAGTACTGCAGACCAAACAATTATCAATAACGCACCTGCAGCTGTTTCTCAGCCATTTGGTTTGACTTATTCAACAGCTCCTAACGACCCTAACTTTGTAAATAAGCCATCCGGAACTTACAACGTGACGCTTACTTACACTGCAACTTTAGACTAATCAATCTCATGAATAATATCGAACCGGAGTCCTTCACTGGTCTCCGGTTATTTTTTGCCTGAATTTGGCATGAAACCTGTCTATAATATGTTACCAGAATCGATAATGTATTATGAACAAAAAATTCCCCCTACTCCTTTCGATCGTGCTTTTTGCCACGATCCGTCTATTTTCTCAATCAGGTGTTTCTGTCAATAATGGAAAACTCTTTTTTTCTGCCTTACCAGGTGAGGAGGAAATCATAGAGGTCTTATTATCCAATCCTAATAACACCGACTTGGTACTCCAATCCTATTTAATGGACTGGCAAAGGGATACTTTGGGTAAAAAAATATATTCCAAACCTTCT
>JAGQWW010000352.1 GCA_020436955.1 Saprospiraceae bacterium
TACAATTGCCGGCATTTAAAAATAAAGGCTTTTATTGGATCGAGCTGCTAGGAGAAGATGGTAAAAAGAGTCTTTTGAAATTGATTGTAGAATAGGGAATTCACCGCTACGGGCGCTAAGTACGCAACGGAAATGAAATATGAGATATGGAATATGAAATATGGAATTTTTCGGCTACCGGCTACCGTATTCCGAATCCCAGTTCCCTTCGACAAGCTCAGGGAACAAGATGGAGAAGGTTTTTACAGGAAATTTTCTTTGGAATACGGTACACCGAAAAAATTTCATATACCATATACCATATTTCATATCTCATATCCCTAGCGGTGAGTTACTATGCCTTCGCAGCAACCTCCACCTTCTTAGCAGTATGCTTATCTGTCTTGATGATCCGGTATCCCACATATATCAGGATCAGGCCAATCAATTCGGTTACGAATAACACATTCACATACCCCAGGCGGGTAAAAGATCCGCCAATCCCGGGCAACAAACCTCCAATGGCTATGAAAACGTTCCCTTTGAATCGTGCTGCTTTTTCAATACGCAAATAACGAATAGCGGAATAAATAGCTCCACCCACTAAAAAGATAAATGCATAAATATTAATGAAAGGAGAAAAATACCGCACCCATTTCCAACTGAAAACTGCACCGGTCAATTTCTGATCAAAATCTTCCGGCAAACTCACAGGCGTTAACATCACACAAATCGAAGCCACTACAATTAGACTTACAAAAATCCAAGTGGTGATATCTGCAAATTTCTTTTTCATCAAAAGATAAACCGAACCCTGGGCCAGTGGCCAACCACCCAGTAAGGCACCAACGATGTACCAGTATTTCAGATTGATTTCATTCCAACCAAAAAGCACATTGATACTTTCAGCCAGCGTACCCAATCCAAAAGTGATGACCCCGATGGTCCACCATAATAAATATTGAGTTTTCCTATGCTTGTAATGCTCGTATATCTCTTTGGCAAAATAGATAGAGAAAAGCGTGGTAATGATAGGAACGTATTCAACTAAGGGATTCATGATAATTTCATTTTCAAGCAAATGTATTGTGCTTGAAATGGAATTATCGCTTGTTGGTTGATAGTGAGACTTGGTTTGACGGAAGTATTACAATAGGAAGCCAGTGCGGTCAATTTACGAGGTACGAATTACGATGTACGGGAAAATTTCATCCCCTAATCTCATATCTTTCATCCTCCATCCCATATCCCATATCCCATATCCCTACAGGTTGTACTTAAATGAAAAAAGCAAAGCCAACAGTATTAAAATTCTTACACAATTGGATATTGACCTCCCTTCCCAAAGAAAATTTCCCGCTTATTAAAAAACGCAACATGAAAAAGGCTTCCTAAACCCTTGAATTGCAAGGTATTTTCAAAGCTGTGCGAAATTAGGACTGTTTTTCAGTGAGTTATGAAGCATAATTTTTAATTTTTTTTAAACCACCCTTTGATTTTATGGTAAAGAAAATTACCTTTGCAGCCGCTTTAAAAGAGGGGTGTATTGTCGTCTCTCGTTTTAACGTTGAAATTAGCTTTATTTAAATCACATAAATTTTTCGATTAGTGAATACGCTAAGTTATAAGACTCAGTCAGCGAAAAAGCCGGAAGTAGATCGTAAATGGTTTATTGTTGACGCAGAAGGAGAAGTTGTAGGACGTTTGAGTTCTAATATTGCTGCTATCCTTAGAGGTAAGCACAAGACTTCCTTTACTCCACACGTTGACTGTGGCGATTTTGTTATCATCATCAACGCGGACAAAGTTCGTTTCACCGGTAACAAAATGGAACAAAAAGAATACATCACCCACTCTTTGTATCCAGGTGGACAGAAGAGAAGAACTCCAGCGGAATACATGGACAAGCGTCCTGCTCACATCCTGGAGCACTCTATCAAAGGCATGTTGCCAAAGACCAAATTGGGTAAGGCGATGTACAAAAAACTATTTGTGTACGAAGGTGCAGAGCATCCACACGAAGCTCAAAAGCCTGAAACACTTAACTTCTAACGCTAACTGAAATAAATTTCTCTATAATATGGACATGATTAATGCAATCGGGAGAAGAAAAGCAGCTGTAGCGAGAGTTTTCCTTACCAAAGGTGAAGGCAAAATGATCGTAAACGGCAAAGATTATAAAGATTACTTCCCCCAGCCACATATTCAATCTAAATTGGTTGAGCCATTTACCGCAGCTGAACTGGAAAATGTCTACAATCTAAAAATCAATGTAGATGGTGGTGGATACAAAGGACAAGCGGAAGCTGTTCGTATGGCCATCTCCCGTGCACTGGTTAAACTTAATGAAGATTTACGCAAACCGTTGAAGAGCAAGAAATTGCTTACCAGAGACGCTCGTGTGGTTGAACGTAAGAAATACGGTAAACCAAAAGCACGTAAGAGCTTCCAGTTCTCTAAGCGTTAATTTTCTTCAGAAAATTTTTCATTGTATCATTCTCAATTTGAAATTAAAATGGCTAAACCAACATATAAAGAATTGTTAGATGCCGGTGTACACTTTGGTCACTTGAAGAAAAAGTGGAACCCAAAAATGGCGCCTTATATCTTCATGGAGCGGAAAGGCATCCACGTTATCGACCTTAACCGTACCCTTGATAATATGGATCGTGCAGCCAATGCTATGAAGCAGATTGCAAGATCCGGTAAGAAAATCCTTTTTGTAGCTACTAAGAAGCAAGCACGTAACATCGTTAAAAATGCTGCTGAAAGTGTAAACATGCCTTACGTTACTGACCGTTGGTTGGGAGGTATGATGACCAACTTCTCTACGATCCGTCGTTCTGTGAAGAAAAAGCAGAGCATCGAGAAGATGTTGGCAGACACTACTTTGTCTAGCATCACCAAAAAAGAGCGTTTGACGTTGAGCCGCGAGAGAGACAAACTTGACAAGGTATTGGGTGGTATCGAGAATATGACCCGTATCCCTGCAGCTGTCTTTATCGTAGATATCTCTCACGAGCATTTGGCAGTAGCAGAAGCTCACCGTTTGGGTGTTAAGACTTTCGGTATTGTTGATACGAATTCTGATCCTAACCAGATTGATTATGCAATCCCTGGTAACGACGACGCTTCTAAGTCAGTTGAAATCATCACCAACTACGTAGCAGAAGCAATTCGTGAAGGTTTGGAAGAGCGTAAAGCAACCAAAACAGAGAAAGAATCTGCGAAGTAATTCACAACTATTTTTTGAATAATTTATTCCTAAAAAACTCAAATCAATGAGCGGAATTTCTGCAAGTGATGTAAAAAAACTGCGTGATATGACCAACGCAGGTATGATGGATTGTAAAAAAGCACTAGCTGAAGCTGAAGGTGACTTCGACAAAGCTGTGGAGGTCCTTCGTAAAAAAGGTCAGAAACTATCTTTGAAAAGAGCAGATAGAGAAGTTACTGAAGGTGCGGTTATCGCAAAAACTTCTCATAACAAAAATAAAGGTGTAGTTATCAGATTGAGCTGTGAGACTGACTTCGTTGCGAAAGGCGAAGGATTCATTGCCA
>JAGQWW010000353.1 GCA_020436955.1 Saprospiraceae bacterium
CGTGGTGGCAAAAACACCTATTAAACATCCGACTACAATAACTTTTTTAAAAAGGGTACTAATATCAGTTCTAAATGGCTTCATAAAGGGGTACTAATTTATCTTTTTGAATAACAGGTGATATACTTTCCAGGTAATCGGAACCAAGCGCAGATTTGTTTTCAACAAAGGGTCGAATTTGAAAAAGCCAAAGCTTATCGTCAAGAAATCCTAACTCAATATCGTAGGGTCCTTTATATGCATCTTCACTGGCTTTTGCCAATCTTTCATAAGCATTATAAGCCAGCATCCGGATATCCCAAAGGTTGTATTTATTCAAAATGGGCGTTTCATAAGTAGCAAACAAGGTACTGGTCCCTCCTGTTTCAGGCAATTTTCTGTACGTAGGTTGTCTTGCCGGAGCCAATAAAAGCTGTTCACCATTTTTTGAAATTTGGTATGTTTCAGCCGCCTGTCCGTCAACGGCTCCACCGGCTCCAAAACTGAACGCAATCGTCAGATCACCATGTACTCCAGAAGCTAGTCCTTTGGTGATCAAAACACCTGAATAGTCGACATTGACACTAGGAATAATCAGGATAGATGGAAAGACATTTTCAGGATTCAACAAATACTTTTGTCTCCATTTAAAACTACGCTCTGAATAAGGAGAGGCCCAAACAGCTTTTATGCCGTCTAGAATTTTTTCTTCATCCAACACATTAAACAAGGTCAAATTAAGCCCGGCACCTGTAAAGTCCTTGAGGTCTTCCATATTGGTATCACTTCGTAGGAAAACCGGAATTTTGCCCAAATCTTTTCCCAAAACGGTAGAAAATGAAGCTTTGAGGTCAGCTACAAATTCAGGTTTGAGTTGCATCTCTTTAATTGCTGCTCGCAATACTTCCAATTCACAGAGTACATATTCTTCTACTTCGCCAGCTGATGCCCCAGCTTCTTCCATTTCCTTTGCAAATGCAAAAGTCAACTCCAAAAACCGCCAGTAACTGATACGAGCTACCGGCATAGCTTGGTCCATGTGTTGGCGAAATATTCCAAACGGTATAACAAGCCCTTCAACCACATTATCAGGAAAGTCCTTTTTTAGTTGAGCCAGGTTGGCAGCTTTGGGCCCGCAAATGATACCACTTGCGGTAGCATCCAATTCACGCATGTTGATCACACTGGTTCTATTGAGTTGCAGCTTTTCAACCGGAACACTTACTCGCTCTTCTTTTCTAACTTTTTGCTCAAAAAGTGCAGCCTCTTCAGCGGACAAATCGGATGCCTTTTTTAAAATGACATTTCCCTGGTTGGAAACTGCCAGAAAAACCTGCTCTCCACTATAATCTTTCAAGTCCTGTAAATCACCATCGCTAATCACTGCATTGGGAATGGCCAAATTTCTGGCCAGCAACTGGACATGAGACACCATATTACCTTCAGAAACGGTCATAATACCTGCCACCGGTTTCAAATCAGAAGGAGGATGATTAAAAACATAAATCTTTCTTGCATCCACAACTACATCATCATCCGGATTTTCGATTACAACAAGTTCGCCTTTAGCAAACCCGGGATTGAGTCCTCGGACCTGAGCACTATTATCAAGGATAGGGATATGGTTTTCAATGCCTGCAAGTTTGGAATAAACCTGATGAAAGTTCCCCACTTCTTGACCTAACCGTAATAAAACACCCGAACGGATGGCTGCATCATAATAACCCAAAGCCAAAGGCTCAAATGCGCTGAAGGTGGTGACCACATCCGAAAAAACTGCTTTGGTCATATTGGTACCCCACTCTACTACCCCCCGACAGCGTTCATATACATGTTGCAGGTCTCCTATCGACATTTCCTTTTGACTGCCAATGGCAAGGTCCTGTTCGACCTTGTCCCATTCCCATAATTCAAGGTAACCACATCCAGCTACAGCTTTTGAGAGGTAACAATTTTTTTCTATCTGGTCTGCAATAGTCTTAGAAGGCCAGGCTGTGATTTCATTGAATAAAATCTCTTCCAATTTG
This sequence comes from Saprospiraceae bacterium, assembly GCA_020436955.1. Lineage (GTDB taxonomy): Bacteria > Bacteroidota > Bacteroidia > Chitinophagales > Saprospiraceae > JAGQWW01. The sequence continues at coordinate 2,007 of JAGQWW010000353.1, forward strand.
AGGGATAAATCCAGCGCTGCCAACTTTGCTGAAGAACCTCTGAGCTCATCTATATTATCCCTTATTTCAAAGATAGCTTCTGCTAGTTCCATACAACGTCCCGGCCCGGGTTTATCCCTGGCATAATAGGTAATCAGATTGTCTACCTTTTCATATGGTACAGAAGATTTGGGGAAGTAACGAATGTATTTTCGAAGATCTTCCAATTTTGCCGGTGCAAACAGTTCTTCCATATCCACCAACAAGTCATCCAATCGTTCCTGATTGATACTTGACAAGGTTTGACCTTTTTCAGCTTTATACTTTTTAACTAATTGAATATCACCCGCATCCGGCTGCCCATGAATTTTCACCCTGATATTTTGAAAATTGGGATGGTCTTCAGCAATTAATAAAGATAGCGCCCTAACTGATTCCAGGAGACGATCATCGCTTGAATGAGGAATACCCCTGGCCAATTCCCTCACCAGGTAGAATTTTTCCTTGTAAGGTTTTGGTCTTGCTAACAACCACCGAAGGAAGTCCTGCCCCCAGGCAACTTCGTCTTCAACCTGTACGGCGCCACGATAAAATACTGCCTTTTCGTTGACCCAACCATTGTCAATTTGCTTTAGATATTGTTCCAGTAGGTATTGCTTTGCGCGGGCATTATTTTCGGTGGAATCCCAAAATGCATGACGAGAAGTTGTAGAAAGAATCTGCCCCAGAAAAACATGATTAGACTCAGCCAAATCGACAACTTCATCCTTGTATCGGGCTCTTTGCACTCCACCCGGCTCCGGGCATTTCTCCTTAGGCATAATGACTGTCCCATCCTTGCAATACCACCTGATATCCTTGTAAGGACCTCTTGGATCTTTTCGGTAAGAATCAATCAGGGATTTAATTTCTTCCGGACCGGCCTCTTGTGCATGAAGAGTGGAAAAACTTAGAAAACAGAAGACATTTATTGTTATAAAAAGGTAAGCCTGCCTCATAAAATGATTCATTTGGGGAATGCTGTAAAATACAATTTAAAAGTAAATTTCTTTTTCAAACTGTATTTTAAAAAGAAGACAAATCCTTAAATGGTCCGCTTTTTTAACTTTTTTAAAAAATAAAATTCCCCAAAAACACGAAGGCACCCTTTTATAAAAAAGGATGCCCCGTCGTTATTTCACCTAGATTGAAATACAAATTAATAGGTCACCAAACTTCCGCTATACCACTGACCGTCAATTCTGTTGGCGTAATTTGGCATGACAAATCTTTTTCCTGATTTCGCATGATATACGATTACATCATTCCCTGAATAAGTCGCTGTCAATTCCAGCGAAATATTTTTCCCTTCATGTAGCAACCAATACCCTTCTCTGGTCGCTTTCCAGGCAATGCTTCCTTGCAACTCAACCGCTGTGCGATAGCGATTATCCAAAGAGCCTGAATAATTCGGCATCAGGTAGGTTGTATTGGTTTCAGGATAATAACCAAGCATGTCTACACCGATGGTTTCCCTAAC
>JAGQWW010000354.1 GCA_020436955.1 Saprospiraceae bacterium
AAAATGCTTACTATAAAAATTAGGAGGAAAGTCTTTTTCATACCAGATTTCAATTTTTAATAAAAATGATGCCGGCAACTCCTCAATTCGTGTGATACCAAAATTCTCAACGGCTGGTTGACAAAAGTGTACTTAAATTCCAAAATAGACCAGATGCGAATTACTTTTGGATACCGGCATCAAGCTACAATATTACCTGAATTAGAAGCCCCTATTGGGGTAAAAAATTGCTAAAATGACTGAGGGAACTTTCCGCGGTATGTCCAAGGTATTTTCACCCATTACCAGGGGCTATGGCGACCATTCACCCCACAACTCTATCACCTTTTCCGCTGTTTCAGCGGTCAATCTACAATTGGATACTTCCCGGTTTCATATTGCACTGCCTGTGAAAGGTTCAGAGCCTTATCAGGTTGACGGGCATGATTTTGTGGCAGGAGAAAATGAATATTTCATTTTTAATCCAAAACAAAAGGCGCTCTGTTATGGGACCTTTCAAAGTGAGGTAGAAGGTATATGTATTTTCCTTACTCCGGAAACCCTTCAAGAAACTGCACAAAGTATGCAGCTTGGATTGGAAAAATCGCTCGAACATCCCTTTCCATATGATTGGCAAGGTCATGAGTTTTTAGTCAAAACCTACGCTTTACAAGAAAATGAGTTTGGAAAATATCTGGCCATTTTAAAAGAAAAGTTACTTGCCGTAAAAAGAGAAGATTTGGTCTGGGAAGATGAAACAGTACTTTACAGTCAGATCGCGGAAGCCTTTTTGAAGGGACATTATCAAATTGGCAATCACCTGAATAATATTCCGGCATTAAAAAGTGCAACCAAAGGAGAATTATATAAACGATTAGCAAATGTGCATGCATTTATCGCTGGTGCTTACCATGAAAAAATCCAAATAGAAGATCTTTTACAAATCGGGTGCCTCTCCAAATTTCATTTGATTCGAACCTATAAACAGGTTTATGGCAATACGCCTTATCAGGATATCCTGCACCGCCGTTTATCTGAAAGCAAAAAGTTAATTAAGGAAGGTTTAGCCCAGAATGAAATAGCATTTAGACTCCATTTTACTGATGGAAAAGCATTTGGAAAAGCTTTTAAAAAGAAGTTTGGCTTTACTGTTGGGCAGCAAAGGGAAAAATGACTTTCAATGCTAAGTTCCTAATTTTGTCTTGATTAATTTTGAAGTGATACTTGCCATGAAAGCCCTAGGCCTTTGGAAAGAAATAACTAATTGCATCTATATCGAATTCACCATACGTAAACGGTCCATCCGGATATTCAAAAATGACATCTCCATGGGTAGGAATTCGTAACTCGTCCTGCAATTTATATCCGGGAATCGGTGTAGACCAGGGTAGATAATCACCGTAATCTACATCCATCCTATCTTTGGATGTAAAATCATAAAGGCTACCATCCGGTCGAAAGAAAAGTTCAGCTTTGATATTTTCATTCCAGGCACTGAATTGACATTCCAGGTTTGATTCATTGCAATATTCAATGCCTTCTGCAACCAACCGTCCTGGTGCAAACAAAACAATATCATTGAAAAAAGAAACGGTTTCGGTATGCAACATATCCTTACCACTGTGCTGAGCAACCGGGATGAGTCCCAACAATCGGATGTCCATACTGGATTGACCATCGGCATATTTATGATAACCCAAAACCGGTAATCCGAACATTTTGGCTTTCATAAAAAAAAGCCGCGTGGGCTTATCAAAAAAGTTGTATTGCTCCGTAGTGAAATCGAACCAATCCAGGGTTTTATTTCGCATTCGGCCATGCATTACCGCCTTGAAACCAACAGGTACAATTTTGCCGTCCCAATTTGTAAATTTCAGATAATCAGTCACCTCATCGGGCAATTCCGCCAGGACATCTTCCGTAATTATGGTGGAATTTGTGGTTACTATTTCATTTTGGGCTGCCAGCACATCGTTTTTATATTGCTGTTCAAATTGAAAAGCAAAAAAAGCAGACATAGCCACCAATAATATCATTGCATTCGCAATGGTACCGTATTTTGCATCTTGCCACGCACCAATGATGAGCAATTGAGACAGGGTGATAGCTGCAAAAGCTGGAATCCACCACAAAGGTTTGTCCATCCCATACATAGCTGCTGTGATGCCAAACATAGCAAAAGCTGCAAACCAAAAGAGCCCTGCCATTTTACTTACCGGCAAGGTTAATTCTTTTATATCAGCCAATTGAAAACCCTTGGCAAATCCCATTAAATGGATCAATCCATGTAAAACAAGCAAACTTAGAAACAGGTATTTCATGGTGTTGGAGTTTTACCGAAAGCTAAATGAGCCAGAAGAGGAAGAAAAGGATTTGGATCAGTTGTGCGAATGATCTAAACAAGTAAAATGTTAGAATTGAAAACCGTCTCCATTTGAATAATAAAATGAAAGGATTCACTGTAATACAATATTTAAAACTTATCTTTCAAACCATAAGCTCCTGAATAAGAAGCTTATAAACCCAAGTTAAAGCTCTCTACAGTCCCTTCTTTTTTCAAAGGCAGCCTTGAAGGTTTCAATGGCAGTCTTCCCTATTTTGCTTTAGACACCTATTTATTTATAAAAACACCGAACGATGAAAACCCTAATTTCAATTTTGATGCTATGCATCACATTTTCGATTTTACCCAATCCTCTTCAGGCGCAGGATCAAAATGACCAACGCTATGTGGTAGCAGAGTACATGAAAGTCAAGCCGGGCATGTGGGACCAATATCTTGCTTGCGAAAAAGTTTGGAAAAAGATACACGCTTTTCGTGTTGAAAAAGGTCATATCGTAGGCTGGGAATTAGAACAAGTAATGCTCCCTAGCGGTACAGCCAATGAATACGACTTTTTGACCTTGACCCATTTTAAAAATTGGGACAGTATGGACCAAAATGGTGCATGGTGGGAAGAAGCATTTGCTACCCTGACTGATGAAGAAAAGGAAATAGCCAATGCTGCAGAACAATACCGGGATTTGATTAGAAGAGAGATTTGGACAGCTGGTGATTTCGCCTTCCGAAAAGATATGGATAGCAATCCAAAATACCGTGTAGAAAACTTCATGAAATTACCCCCTGCCGGATGGAGTGCATGGGCCAGTCTGGAATCTGACTTTGTAAAACCAGTTCATGAAAAAAACATCGAGAAGGGCAACCGGGCAGGTTGGGTAATGGGCTATATGGTTTATCCTAGAGGCGCTAACATGGAATATGACTGCTCAACAGTCGATTTTTACGACTCATGGGAGCAAATGGACAATAACGAAGGTGAGGCCTGGCAAGAAGTGTATCCGGATATCAAATGGGATGAACTCGACCAAAAAATCGAAAACACCCGAACCTTGGTTCGCACCGAAGTAAGAATGATTACCGATTACGTCTGGGCTGAATAGGTTTGGAGCGGGATGCGGGATGCGGAACGAGGAGTGCGGGGCGCGGTTTGCGGGACGCGGGATGCGTGATG
>JAGQWW010000355.1 GCA_020436955.1 Saprospiraceae bacterium
ATTAAAAGACAGCACCCAAAATGACTTGCTACTGCTCGGCTGTTCCTTCACTTATGGCTTTGGTGTAAATGAAAATGGTACTTTTGCTGCGTTGATGCAGGCTTCCATGCCTGAATGGAAGGTTCGAAATAAAGCAGTTATCGGATATGGAACCGTTCAGTCGCTTTTGCAACTTGAAGATTATTTAACGCAAGACACCCCGGAAATGGTGGTGTTGGTATTTTCTTCCTTCCATTTGATGAGAAATTCCCTTTCACCTGCCTACCGACATAATTTAAAAGTTGGGTATCAGCGGTCCTCTTCCAATGTTTACAATTTGATGGACAAAGCCCGATTTACTTATGTACAGGATTGTGACCTTGTTATCAAATTTGCATCATGGGATTCGCTATACCAGGATTGGCCGGGTAGAAATTGGTTGGCTTCTGTCAATTGGTTTCAAACATTACAGGATCGATTTAATGAAAATACCGCACAACAAATAGCGGTAACCACTTGCCTTTTGCAGCAAATGCATACGCTTTGTAGGGAAAGAAATATCCCTTTTGGGGTAGTTTGTTTGGATAGCACCAAAGAAACTGACCAGGTGCATGATAATTTACGAGATGTATCATGGCAGGACCTAGGATTTGATTTTGACAATCCGGAGCTTACCAATCAGCCATATGACAGTCACCCAAATGCTGCTGGACATGAGTATATTGCCAATCGAGTAATTCCATTTATCAAAGCAATGGAAGATGGCAATTAGACATTGGATATACCTATTGATGTTCTTAACCATTCCATTAGGATTTTGGCTGGGTTCGCTACTGCCTTTTGCAAGCGATGTCTCAACCAATAATCCTGCATCCAATGCAGACATTGAAGCTTACCAGCATTTCATTGAAAAATTAGGAAACGATACCAGCACGGTTGAATCCATTATGGTCATGGAAAAGAAAAGTGGCTGGAAGACACTGGAAGATTTTAAAAAACTGGATACCCTAACTCAATTTTGGGAAGATAAAAACGGCATAGCGAAAGCGCTAAGTATCAGCAACCTCCCCTATCCTACCCCCGGTTTATTGAGTCCTGTAACAGTTCCTTTTCTGGATTTGAATCATCCGGAGCGATTTTCCAACCGAATGGAGTCCATAAGGTTGTATCCAGACATTTTTGAAAAATTCCTTTCAAAAGATCTGACCCATGCTTTGGTATTTCTTTACGGAAACAAGGGCATAGACAGCCTTTCTGCAGCGGAAATGAGTGGTCTCGATATTTTACAACCGGATATCACTCCACATTTTATACAATACGACCTTATCAAAAAGGAAATTGAAACCACCATGGAAAAAGACACCTTTTTCCTGGCTGGTATCAGTCTGGTGTTGATTCTGCTGGGGTTTTACTTTTTCAGCCATTCTCTAAGTGGCCTGGGACTCATTAGTCTGGCGGTTTTGTTTAATATAGCTTTGACCTTTATCGCCATGTATTTGCTGGGTATGCAATTTACCGTTCACATGGTAACTATTCCTGCCATTATCATAGTTCTTTCCTTTACGGATATCATGCATATGCTATATCATCAAAGTGTGGAAGCAAATCGAAGTTCTGATGAAATGGATATGCAGCAAAAAATCCTGGATAGTGTAAAGGTTCCGTTACTACTAACTTCTGTGACCAACCTGGTAGGTTTTTCAATTTTCCTTGCTTTTTCCAATAATATCCATTTGCAAAACTTTTCCCTGGCTGCCATCCTGGGGGTTGTCTTTGCCTACCTGTGCTCAAGGTTTCTAATTATCCGTTTGATGACACCGGGATTTGTTTTCATTCAAAAAAAGGACTTTGACCGTCTTTATTCCATTCATCAGAAATTAGGTGATGCGTTTAGCGCGCGCAAAGGGATAGTCCTCGCTGTTTTCAGTTTATTGGTAATCGTGCCCGGGTGGTTCGTTTTCAATCATTTTAACATTGATAGTTCTGATCAGGATTTTAAGTTGACCAATTCCGGGGTCAATAAAGGAGCTGAAATACTGCAAAAGGAATTTTTTGGTTCAAAGCAAGCTGAAATTTTAATCAGGGTTTCCAAAAACGATGTTTGGGAGCTTGGTAATTTTAAGAAAATAGCTGCATTGGAAAAGGATATTGATACCATATTCCAACCTTTGTTCATTAATAGTCCCGTTGTAATGGCCAAGCGGTATAATCGTTATATCCATTATGGGAAGCCAGAGGATTACACCATTCCTGAAGATCTTCAAACATCCTTCTTAAATGAGGTCCGAAAAAACCAGTTAAGTCTGGGCGCCTATGGAATTCTCGACACTACTTCCACCAATGCACGGATTTTATTTGGATTTGGAAATATGAACCTCAGTCAGGCAAGGAAAGCTTATGCAATGCTTCACCAAAAGATTGAGTCATTGAACCAGGATGAAGCGATTTTCCAATTATCAGGCATGACTTATTTGTCGGATGAAGCCACTTATCGGTTTTCACGAAAAATATTATTTGGGTTATTAGCAAGCATTCTGGTGGGAAGTTTACTGGTGTTTTTCTTTTTGAAATCCTTCCGGAAAAGTCTGGGGGTGTTATTGGTAAATTTGCTCCCCATGATTTTGGCCCTGGGATTATTGGAATGGTGGGAGATTCCGGTATCCCCTTTAAGCCTGTTTTTCCTTTCGATTTTGTTGGGCATCAGTGTAGACGATTCTATTTATCTCATTATGCAATATCGAGAGGGAGAAGAAAAAGTACATGTCATTCCTGTATTTATTACTTCTATCGTGTTGGGCCTTGGATTTTTATCGCTTGCCTTTTCAAGTTTTGAATGGATTCAACCCTTTGGTTGGATATTTGTGATGGGCATATGTCTGGCCTATATTTTGGACCTTTTTGTATTACCCATTTTTTTAAACCGAAAAGCTATCTTTGGCGCCGATGGGTGAGTTGATATTTTCATTGTGGGTGCTCTGCAATATTCTATTGCTGATACATATCGTGCATGAGTTCATTTTAATGGGACATGCGGTTTCCAGGCGCACAAAAGTCAAGCCTGTTTCCAATCCTTCCAGACTACCCTACGTAACCATCCAACTGCCACTTTTTAATGAAAAATATGTAGTAGAAAGGTTGTTGGAAGCTGTTTCCAAAATGGATTATCCCCAAGACCTCCTGGAAGTACAAATCCTTGATGATTCCAACGATGAGACCTCTGAAATAATTACCTCCTTTTTGCAAAAATCAGGATTTGATTCCTTCGATTTTAAACACATACAACGAAAGGATCGCGTAGGATTTAAAGCCGGTGCTTTGGAATATGGCATGAAATCAACGACCGGAGAATTCATCGCCATTTTTGATGCCGATTTTGTTCCGGATCCACAGTTTTTGATGCAGACCTTGGGGCATTTTGAAGACCAGAATGTGGCTTGTGTTCAAACCCGATGGACCCATATCAACCAGGATTTCTCTATCCTGACACGGGCACAAAAGATAATGCTG
>JAGQWW010000356.1 GCA_020436955.1 Saprospiraceae bacterium
TTTGGCTTTTGGCTTTTGGCTTTTGGCTTTTACGAAGTAGGTCAACGGCATGCCGTTGACCTACTTCGTAAATATTTTAAAATCAGATTTTTGATCCGCATCCCGCACCACGCGTACCGCATTCCACAAACCGCATCACGCGTCACGCACCACGCATCACGCACCACCCTTTCCGCGTCCCGCAAACCGCGTCACGCACCCCGCATCATCACTCCAACACCATCACCATCTGATCTTTGGCTCTTTCAAATCCAAGCGACTCGTAGAAGGCGATAGCATCTTGTCTTTTGGCATTGGTACGAACTCGGACCGTGGGGACCTTGAGTTGGGTACGGCATTTTTCTACCAACAATTTACCGATGCCCTGGCGGCGCTGTTTGTTATCTACCACCAATCCAATAATTTCCAGGAAGGGTTTGGAGGTTACACGGAGCATTTTACAAACGTGAATATAGCCTGCTAACTCTCCATCGGCCCAGGCGAGGTAAATCTCATGGTCAGGATGTTGTAGTATTCTTTGCAGGTTTTCATATCCGGTTTGGCCGCTAAGACTATAACCCATTTGGCTTGACAGACTCAAAATGGCCGAGATATCACTATTACCCGCTTTGACTATTTCCATAGTGGCGAACATAATGTTTTTCTTTTAATGGTTATGCGTACCCGCTCCCGTTAATTCAATTGCCGGAGCATTGATAGTATCTGCTTTTCCACTACCCTGCTTGATATGGTACCTATTGTTGGCAGTTACCCCACTTATACTTTCCGGTTGCGTATTACCGGGCCAATAAATTTCAACAGATGTTATGGTTGAATAAGTACTTAAGCCTTGTTCTACCCGAAAAGTACTGGCACCAAAACTCGCACCGGAGTTCACTCTATTATAAAAGGTTCTTTCTTTTCCGCTATTGTCTTTTGCTTTTATGACCACCCGTGCTCCTATGGCAGGACGATTGCTTGTAGTACCTTCCAGGCGAAGTTGTACCCAGCTATTTTCAAAACCTGGATTGGTAAACAGGACGTTCATAAAGTTATCACCATCGTAAGATCCGCCCAGCACATGGTATATATCGATGTCTCCATCATTGTCTATATCGCCAAATGCAACCCCATGACCCTTTTGCAAGTGCCCAAAACCTCCAGCTTTGGTAACATCCCAAAATGATTTTCCATTATTATTCAAAAACATACGATTGGGAATGAGGGCTCTGAAATCAGGTGTACCCGTTGATGCGTAAAAGTCAGGAAATCCGTCATTGTTAATATCACCAAAATTGCAGCCCATAGTAAATAGTACTTCGTCGACATTAGCTGCTTTACTGACTTCTTCGAAAGTGCCGTCTCCTTTGTTTTTATAAAGTCTAGGGAGCTCTGCTTTAGTGGGTTGTCCCAGGTATCCTTTTGCAACTTCACCGGCTGCGGTTTCAAACATGCTAAAGTCAAAACCACTTACAAAAATATCTTCCCAACCATCCTGATTGTAATCAAAAAACCAGCAAGGAAAACTTTGGAGTGGTTCGGTAACACCAGCAGATTTTGCTACGTTTTCAAACATAAAATTCTTTTCCGGACCACCATTTTTCATCAGGTAGTTTTCTCCGGTAATGCTTGAAATGTACAAATCCATCCAGCCATCATTGTTATAGTCGCCCCAGACACATCCTTTTATAAAGGTTTGCAATTGTAAACCTTTCTGTGCTCCTATCTCTGTGAAAGTACCATCGCCATTATTTTGATAAAACTGGGATGGTGAATTGGAATTTGCTGAATATTCATTTCCAATAAACAAATCGAGCCAACCGTCATTGTTATAATCGGCCCAACTGGCTGCCTGGGAAGGGTGCAAACTATATAAGCCTGAAGCCCTGGTCACATCAGAAAAAGTACCATTACCGTTATTTTTTAATAGGCTGTTGGGATGGTTTCCATACTTGCCCAGCCAGGCACCACGCAGCACCAACACATCGATAAATCCATCGTTATTGTAGTCAGTCTGCACCATATTCAAACCACTCCACAATCCGGACAATCCAGCTGATTCTGTCTTTTCTTCAAATCCACCTTGCCCATTATTTTCAAAATAGCGGAGTTGGTCATCCAGACCATAGGAGCTCACCATCAGGTCGAGGTAGTTATCATTGTTGAAATCTTCCATCACTACACTTCCTGAAATATCATTCACTGCCAATCCAAGGTTCATGGCTTTATCTGTAAACCTTGGGAAAGGAACATCTGATTCAAAAATGGATGGATCCAATCGATGTTTAGGTTCAACTCCATCAGGATATTCACCCAAGGTCATCTGAGAAAGGTTGTACAACCACTTGGCCTGGAGGTCATTTGGATTTTCATTCAAAATATTGAGGAAAATCTCCCTTGCATTTTGGCTACCATCCTTCTCCACATGTTGACCGGGCCCTTCAATTGGCATGATGCACGAATACTCGTTATGGTGCTTGATACAATTTTCAATTTCTGCTTTACGCAAATAGGCAATCCCTAATAGTTCTTTCAGTTTACTGGCTGTTTCGGGCGGCAATCCGATATTGTTTTGCTGTAAATAAGCAAAAATAGAGGTTAGCCGATCGATGGAAGTCTGGTAATCACCGGCATTCAACCATTCATAACCGGCTCTGAACATCAATGATATCTTTTGCCCGGGATCGGTTGCCTGATTGGCTTGCTGATCCAACATAATGGCCCTTGGTTTATTCAGGTGCCATATTTCAATATTGTCACTTTGCTCGGCAATATTTTTCAGCTCTGCTACCATTTGTTTGGTAGCTTCATCCTGTTTCCCCGGCGCACACATGGTAGGCGCATCATCTTTCTGCTCCCTGGTATCGTTATTACAGGACCAAAACCCTACTATCAATAGGAAAATACTTACTGAAAAGCGGTAATTCATAGGATACAATTGTAACGTTTGAGGATCTAACGTTCAAAATGACAATAGGTTATGATTTGGAAGGGGAAAATGAGAATGGGATGGGGGATTGGGGATTGGGGATGGAGGATTGGGGATGGAGGATTTTTGAATCTTGATTTTTGATTTTTGATTTTACTTGCATTCTATCCTTTTCACCAAAAGCCAAAGGCCAAAAGCTAACAGCCAAAAGCCATTCAACATTTGCCGCCCCCTTGAGATGCTATGTTTAAATCCAAACACTTTTAAGTAAAAATTACTACTTTTGAGATCTGAAGGAAATGCTGTTTTCAGCATTATCCAGTGTAGGCAGGATTGTATCCTGCCTACTATATTTTTAGGCTGTTTGTAACGCCAATCTCTCCTTTTCTCTATACTGCGGATCGTACTTCTCATTTCTTGTAAATAAATGATAAATCAGAACCAGCAATTTTCGCTGGACTGCTACTGATCCCTTCTTTTTGATTCCCGTTCGGTCCACTATTCTTTTGTAAAGCCCTTTTAGATGTTCATCGTGCACTGCTGCTGATAGTG
>JAGQWW010000357.1 GCA_020436955.1 Saprospiraceae bacterium
AACAAGTGTTGTGGGTATAAAAAACATTGGGCCAGGGTAGTAGAGGTGGCCTCCATCTAAAGTTTTTCAATTCAGTTAAAGTATTCACCCTGGCATAGGTGCCCTGGATGGATTCCCTGTTGAGGTAGGGATTTTGACCTACCGGTGCATAATAGGAATCAATAGCAATGGTGAAATGGCTTAATCTTTTCACTTCTTTGGGCCTAAATCCACAGGATGACCTACAATAATTGTAGGTTTCCGTGCAGCGATCTAAGCATAATTCAAATTCAACCAAATCATCTGTCATTTCCTGGCAAGCGGCAGTACATGCATCGAATGTTCCCTGGCATTCTTTTTCGCAGTCACAGATTTCGGTCACTTCCTGGCCAAAAATACAAGGGTCGCAATGGTAGTTGTAATCAATAACCACGGTACCTCGAGATGGCGAATAATAAAAATCCAGGTCCTGTGCCCTGGAGGCCAGTGGCACCATTAAAATCAGGGCCACTGTCAAAAAAAAGTTGTTTGCAATCATAGCGGTTGGTTTTAGTTTTCATAGTTGGCTTTTTGCCTAAACGGTAAGGCTCAGCCGGTAGCTTTTATCCCTTAGTACCAACTTTTTTAAAAAGGTATCAAGCACCGGTAACTTTTTTCCCGCAAAGGGCGAGGGCATATCATTTCCCAATCAGAAATATTCCCTTATTTTCGCCACATCCAGAGCCCTAAACAAGAATAACCATGGCCAAAGAAGTTTATTACAAGGATTATCTACAACTCAATAAAATCTTGAATGCGCAGGAAACCGAAAGTAAAGATGCGCATGACGAGATGCTTTTTATTGTCATTCACCAGGCCTATGAGCTTTGGTTTAAACAGGTGTTGTTTGAGGTGAATTCGGTAATTGATTTATTTAAAAAGCCTGAAATCCTAGACAATTCACCCGACTTGTACACCGTCAATCATCGCCTTTCCAGGGTAGTTACTATTTTAAAAGTACTGGTGCAACAAATTGACATCATGGAAACCATGACACCATTGGATTTCCTTGACTTTAGGGATCTGTTGCGTCCGGCATCCGGCTTTCAGAGTGTACAATTTAAATTGTTGGAAGCAGGCCTGGGGTTAAAGATGGATGACCGATATGGAAAACAATATTATACCAGCCAGCTACGCCCTGAGGATAAAGATGTAATAGCCAATTATGAAGAGGAAGTTACACTCTTAAATCTTGTCAATAAATGGTTGGAAAGAATGCCTTTTTTATTGGAAAATGACCATTGGGCAGACTTTGAAACCGATATAGACAACAAGGAAGCACCACACGTTTATTGGGCTGCTTACCAAAAAGCCTACGAAAACAGTTTAGGTGTTGGGGAAACCCAAAACCATAAATTGTTCAAAGATCTTTTTTACGCCAAGGAAAGACTGGAAGGCAGAAACCTTAGCCCGTTGGCTTGCAGACATGCTCTGTTTATCATGTTGTATCGTGATTATCCGATGTTGCAGATGCCCTTCCAGATACTTAATACCCTGCTTGAAATTGACGAACAGTTATCCAATTGGCGCTTCAGACATATGTATATGGTACACCGAATCATCGGATTGCGGGTAGGTACAGGCGGAAGCTCGGGCAAGGGATACCTCAAAAATGCGATGGACAAACACTACATCTTTAAAGAAATCGCCGACCTGACGTCCTTTTTGATAGAAAGAAAAAACCTGCCTGATTTGCCGGTGAGTTTGAAGCAGCGGTTAGGTTTTGGGGGGTAAATAGGCATCATTTCACTTTAAAAATGCCCTGGTTTTTCATCTGGAAAAGTAATGAACCTTTTCCGGAAGGATTTGTATATTTCCTACATCAATTATCAATACATGAAAGTTTTAATCCTTCTAATTATGGCAAGTTTGGCAATAAACAACCCTCCAAAATCCATCCACGAGTTTCAAATACAGGCATTGGATTCTGACGAAATAATTGACTTTAGTGATTATAAAGGAAAAAAGATCTTGGTGGTAAACGTCGCCTCAAAGTGCGGATTTACCTATCAATACGAAGACCTTGAAAAGTTATACCAGCAGTATAAAGACCAACTGGTAATAGTAGGATTTCCCTGTAATCAGTTTTTGGGTCAAGAGCCCGGTTCCGAGGAAAAGATAGCCCAGTTTTGTAGCACACAATATGGAGTTTCCTTTCCTATGACCACCAAGGTGAATGTAAAAGGAAAAGACGCGCATCCAATCTATCAGTGGTTGACCAAAAAGGAATTAAACGGCAAGGATAATTATAAAATCAGCTGGAACTTTAATAAGTTTTTGCTGGATGAAAATGGGCAAATCCTGGATTATTTTGGTTCCAGGACCAAGCCTCTGGATGAATCGATTACAAAGTATTTTCAATAGATACTACGTTAAAACAACCATTTTATAAAAGTTGGAAAAAGGGCTTTAGTTTTACATAACTAAAGCCCTTTTTTATGTCTGAACCACTCCTTGATTATACTGAAAAGCAAAAGGTACCCCTGACCCTATTTTTTGCAGTTGCTTTTTGCTTTACACAATTCCTGTTTTTTATTGATGAGGGCTATAACAGCTTCAAATGGATGTTGTCACCTGCAAATTGGTTGGTGTTTTTCATCTACCTTTTCCCAATGATTCTTTGCATGTATTTGGGCTGGCGCATTTTAAAAAATAAGACCTGGAGCGTCCTATTGGGCCTGCTAATTGGGACCTCACTCGTCATTTTCGTCCTGTTAGGATGGAGGGAAATGACAGGATAGTGCTTAAAGACTTTCAAGATTTCGTCTGTAATCATATTGCAAATCCTCGTGCAATTTGTCGAGTACTTTTTCCACTTTTTTGATTTGGCCCATATACAAATTGCTTAAAATTCTGGACCGGCCGATATTAATACCCGTTGCTTTCAATTCCGTTAAAAAATGAAGTCGTAGTTGTACTTCCGTTTCCTGTACTTCTGTGTAGCGAATGTATTTGTCAAGTTGTCGGAGCGCCTTACGAACGCTTTTTTTGGTTAGATAAATATTGCCCCGCTTAGCATCTTTCAACAACTCGTTGATTTCTTCTTTTATCAAAGCGACATAACCTTCTTCATCCGCGGATTCGAAAAGCAGGTAGGTAAGCAGCTCTTTGTTTTCCTTTTTAAACTTAGCCAAACGAAGGCAAAGCTTTACCAGGGTTTTTGCATCGAGGTGCTGAAGTTCGGATTTTATTTGATGTACCGTAGCTGCTTTCATCTCCAATAGGTTTTGGGATGAAGGTAGTATAAAATGGAAGAGGAGAAAAGCAGGATTTTGGGAATGGAATTATGTCGTCTGTATATCCCAATTTTTTGGGTTGTTTTGGATGTAGGATTTAGCAGATAAATAGGATTCTAAATCAAAAATTATTTGATCATAAAATCTAGATTGCCATTTAAAACTAATTCCTAATTGGTTTTAAATGGCAATCTAGATTGCCAT